>NZ_JBHTSA010000041.1:0-67681 GCF_042795405.1 Streptomyces sp. NPDC056480
CGCTCCGCGTCGATCGCGGGGCGGGCGGCCTCGGGTCTGCTCTCGGGAGATCAGGAACCTGCGTCCCGCTCCCAGCTGTAGAAGCACTGCGCCATGGCGTCCTTGGGGCCCCGCCACGTCTCCGGGTCGTACGCGCTGACGAACGCCGACAGCTTCTCGCTCGCGTCCCGGAACTCGGGGTGTCCGGTCAGCTTCGCGATGGCCGGCGCCGGGTCCTGCTCCGACTCGATGAGGTGCAGGTACACGTCGCCGAACTGGAACAGGCGACGCCGGGTGACACCGACCAGATGGGGGAGTTCACCGCGGTCGGAGGCGGCGAACACGTCGGCGATGGCAGGCGCCGAACCGGGCGCCATGCGGGCGACGATCAGAGCGTGGTGCATGGACCTTCCTTTCTGGGAGTGCGGTGGTGCGCGGCCCGGTGGGGCCGTGTGCGGTCAGCCCGGCAGGACCGAGGCGCCCCGGCGGTCGCGGGCGACCTGCTCGATGCGGTCCCGGATGAGGGCCATCTGCGTGCGCGAGTTGCGGTTGATGTTGTCGGTCATCCAGGCGTCGTCGACCGGAGCCTCGGGCTTCATCGCGAAGTCCTGCACCCAGCGCATGTGGACGCCCGCCGGTGTCTCCTCGTACTCCCACCGGATGTCCATGTGGTCGAACGGTCCGGTCTCGACGCGGCGGGCCCGGACGGTCCGCCCGGGGCGGTCGACCGTGCGCTCCGACACCCAGCTCCAGACCTTCCCGGACTCGTCCGGGTGCATGGTCAGGCGGAAGGTCGTGGAGTTCCCCTCGCGGGAGAGCACCTCGAGGGAGGCGTACTCGCTGAAGAGGTTCGGCCAGTTCTCGATGTCGTTGGTGATGTCCCACACGAGGTCGAGCGGGGCGTCGATGGTGATGCTGTTGTCAGTGTGACCGGACAACGTCAGACTCCCGTCTTGAGGGCGTTGTTGACCAGGCCGAGGAACTCCGCGGGCGTCTTGGCGCGCTCCGCGTCCGTCGGCAGCGCCACGCCGTGCCGGTTCTCCAGCTCGCCGACGATGCCGAGCAGGCCGAGCGAGTCGACGCCGAGGGTGGCGAACGGCGCATCCGGCGCCTTCTCCAGCTCCCGGACGTCCACGGTGACGCCGGCCGCCTGCTTCATCAGCGCGGCGAGCTCGTCGAAGGTCAGTGTGGTGGTGAGCATCTGTACTCTCCTTCCCGCCCGGTCCTACCGGGCGGTGTCGTCGCCGCGGCGCACGACCAGCGCCGCGTTGGATCCCATGAGTCCCCGGCTGAGGACCAGGGCCGTGCGCAGCTCGGCGGGGCGAGCGCGGGACATCACCAGATCCAGGTCGTGGCAGATGTCGAACACGTTGGGGGTGGGAGGGACCACGCCGTGTTCCATGGCGAAGACCGCGGCGGCGGTGTCCAGGAGGGGCGCCCCGCAGTAGGCACGGCCGATGCCCGTCTTGGGCGCCGTGACGGGGACGCGGCCGGCGTGTGCCCCGAGGGCGTCGGCGATCGCCAGCGCCTCGGCGCGGTCCGCCTCCGGTACGCCCAGGGCGTCCGCGAACACCACGTCGATCTCCTCGGGAGCGCACCCGGCCTCGTCGAGGGCGACCCGGATGGCGCGGGCGAGTCCCTCCCGGGACTCCTGCCATCGGGAGGCGCCGGTGAACGTGGCGCCGTGGCCGGCGACGACGGCCCGGACGGCCGCTCCCCGGTCGCGGGCGCGGGACTCGTCCTCCACGACGAGCATCGCGCCGCCCTCCGCCGGGACGAAGCCGCAGGCTCCGGTGGTGAAGGGCCGGTAGGCGCGGTCCGGGTCCTCGACGGTGCTGAGCTCCGGGTATCCGAGCTGGCACACCATCGAGTACGGGGCGAGGGGGGCCTCCGCCGCTCCGACGATCACCGTGCCGGTCCCACGCCGTACGGCCCGGGCAGCGTGGGCGATGGCGTCCAGGCCTCCCGCCTCGTCGCTCGCGACCACACCGCACGGCCCCTTGAAGCCGCTCCGGATGGAGATCTGGCCGGTGCTCGCGGCGTAGAACCAGGCGATGGACTGGTACGGGCCGACGAACTTGGATCCCTGGCCCCAGAGCTTCTGGAGCTCGCGCTGGCCGAACTCGCCGCCGCCGGAGCCGGCCGCGGTGACGACGCCGATCTCGAACGGTTCCTCGGGGTTCTCCCGGGCGAGGCCGGCGTCGTCGAGCGCGAGTTGGGCCGCGGCCATCGCGTAGTGGCTGAAGCGGTCGGTCTGGACGAGGAAACGCTCCTCGATCAGTGCGGTGGCGTCGAAGCCCCGGACCTCGCCCGCGACCTTGAGGGGCAGGTCCTGGCACCCCTCGCGGGTGATCCGGTCCAGTACGCCGAGGCCTTCCCGGACGGACTTCCAGTACGCGTCGGCACGCAGTCCGTTGGGGGCGATCACACCGACGCCGGTGACGACCGCGCGCCGTGGGTGCTCAGTGCTCATCGTGTCCTCCCGCCCGTTCCCGTCAGGAGCACCGCGGACTGGAAGCCGCCGAATCCGCTGCCCACGGAGAGCACGTTCCTGAGCTTCCGGGGGCGGGCGGTGCGCGGCACGTAGTCCAGGTCGCACTCGGGGTCGGGGGTCTCGTAGTTCGCCGTCGGAGGTACCACCTGGTGCTTCAGAGCGAGCACGCAGGCGGCCACCTCGATCGCGCCGATCGCGCCGAGCGAGTGCCCCACCATGGATTTGATGGAGCTCATGGGCGTGTCGTAGGCGTGCGCCCCCAGGGACCGCTTCACGGCGGCGGTCTCGTGCCGGTCGTTCTGCCGGGTGCCCGAGCCGTGCGCGTTGACGTAGTCGATCAGCGTGGGGTCGAGCCGGGCCTGGTCGAGCGTGGAGTCGATCGCCCGGGACATCTCGAGTCCCTCACCGGTCAGACCGGTCATGTGGTACGCGTTCCCGAAGGTGGCGTAACCGCCGATCTCGCAGTAGATGTGCGCACCGCGGGCCCTGGCGTGCTCGTAGTCCTCCAGGACGAGGACGGCCGCGCCCTCGCCCATGACGAAACCGTTGCGGTTGTTGTCGAAGGGCCTGGAGGCGTGCTCGGGGTCGTCGTTGTCGGGCGACGTGGCCTTGATGGCGTCGAAGCAGGCCATGGTGATCGGGGATATCGGGGAGTCCGACGCGCCCGCGATGCAGACGTCCGCCCGGCCTTCCTGGATGGTGTGGAAGGCGTAGCCGACGGCGTCGAGGCCGGAGGTGCATCCGGTGGAGACCGTCTGCACCGGGCCCCGGGCGCCGAACTGTTCGGCCACGACGGAGGCGAGGGTGCTCGGGGAGAACGCCATGTGCAGCTTGGGGTCGGCCGCGCGGTGGTCCACGTCCCACCGTCGCCCGCCCTCGCTGACCAGGACGTAGTCGTGTTCGAGCCGGGTGGTGCCGCCGACGGCGCTGCCCAGGGAGACGGCGACGCGCCAGGGGTCTTCGGTGTCGGTGTCGAGTCCCGAGTCGCGCACGGCTTCCCCGGCGGCGACGACGGCGAACTGGATGTACCGGTCCGCGTGGCGGCTCAGGTCCACGTCGAGGCCGTGGTCCGCCGGGTCGAAGTCGCACTCGGCGGCTATGCGGGAGCGCAGCCCGACCGGGTCGAACAGGGTGATGCCGCGGGTCGCGGTACGGCCGGCGGCGAGGAGGTCCCAGAACGCCTTCGCTCCGGTGCCGCCCGGAGCGACCACACCGATGCCGGTGACGGCCACTCGCCGGGTCACTCGATGGCCCCGCTCCGCTCGGACACCTGACCCGGGTCACCCACGGTCAGGTGCGGGCCCGCGGCGGCGAGCTCGGCCTCGTCGAGGTCCTCCGTGTCGACGTGACCGAGGCTCGGCCGCGGGGCCAGCGGGCCCAGGTGGAAGACCATGCGGGCCTCCACGTCGCCCACGTTGCGGAAGCGGTGCCGCACGTCGATCGGGATCAGGAGTCCCTGTTCGGACCGGAGCGCGTACGTGTCGCCGTCCAGATCCACTTCCAGCGCGCCCGCGACGACGTACACGAACTCCTCGGAGTACGGGTGGTAGTGCTCGCCGATGCGCTCGCCCGGCTGAACGATGGCCAGGCCCATGAATCCGCTGGTGGAACCCACCGTGGCCGGCGTGAGCATGGCCCGCAGGTCACCTCCCCGCCTGCGGTTGGGTTCCGTCTCGCTCAGGTTCACGATGCGTGGACGCTGCTTGAGCATGGTTGATACCTCCGGATGTGGCAGTGACGTGCTGGAGAGCGACTGGGTGGGGCCGCGACCGACCGTCAGGAGTCCGCGGAGCGGTCCGTGACGGGCAGCATGTCGGCGTGCGACAGAAGCCGGTTGATGTTGCGCTCCGTCTTCAGGGAGCCCTCGACGCCGATCGCGGCACCGTCGAGGAGGAGTTCCAGCTCCGCGGCCTTCTCGGTGCCCTTGAGCCCGAGGGAGGCGACGGGGTCGAGGTCGAGTTCGCCCGTGATGTCGATGAGGCGCACCACGATGTCGTCGCGCTGGAACACGGTGCTGCCGTACACCGGGCTCTTCGGATCGTCCGCCGCGGCCCGGTCCTGGTCGGCGAGCAGCCGGGCCAGCTCCATCCCGCAGCCCTCCTTGGCCGGGTAGTACAGCGCGTGCCGGCTCAGGTCGGCCGGTGCCGGCCGGCTGGACACCACGTGCTGCACGGCCGGGAGCGCCGCCCGGGTGAAGAACACCCGCGCCGACTCGGGGTCGGTCAGGTCCCGGTCCTGCTCCAGGTACGGGTTGATGGCCTCCTCGACCGCTCGTACCTCGGGCTGACGGGCGACGTGCCGCAGTGCCACGAGGAGGTCGCCCTCCACCTCCACGGCCCGCACGACGCGGTTGCCGTGCATGAAGAGGGAGGTGCGGCGCAGCCGTGTGGTCTCGTCGACCTGGGCCCGGGGCGACTGGTACCCGGCCAGGATGTCCGCCACCTTCGACTCGGAGCCCGGCTTGACGGTGAAGGTGAGGGCGTGGCGTGCGACTCCGTCGCCCACGCGGGCGGCCACCTGCATGCCCGACGAGCCCGCGGTCCGCGCGGTCGGCTGGGCGGGACCGGTCTCCCGGAGGACGCTGTAGCGCATCGACCGGGTGTCCCGGACACAGCTGTGCATGGGCTTGACGGTCTCGACGTGCTCCTCGCTGTTCACCCAGGCGAGGAACGGCGGTGCGCTCTCCCACTCGCTGGTGATGAGCCACTGCGAGGGGTTCTCGATGGACTGGCACAGCTGGTCGCTGATGTGGCCGGGAACGGAGGCGACCTGCTTGCACATGAGTTCGTACGCGTCCAGGAACTGCTGCTGAGCACCTTCGTACAGGTCGAGCAGGAGGATCACCCGGAGCCTGGAGCCGTCGAAGGCCGACTGTGAGATGCGTCCCGAGGGGGCCATCCGGCACACCTCTTCTCTCTCGGTGGGGGGCGGGAACGACCTGCGTGACCGAAGCGCCGCAGTCGTGATGTGTCGATGGTTGACAGGAGCGCCGACAGCGCGCGAGCCCGAAAGAGCGGACGAGTGAACCGCGTGTCATCCGGGTGCCTCCGGCACGCGGGCCCTTCCCCGGAGGGATTGAATCTGCATCCCATCCCCGACTCGCGTCGCACGTGACGCCGGAGACGAACAATGAACCGATTCGACGTGGCCGGCGAGGAAGCCGGTCACCGCACGCCCGTACTCATCGTCGGCGGCTCGTTGGTGGGCCTGTCCACCTCGCTGTTCCTGGGACGTCTCGGAGTGCCGCACACGCTCGTCGAGCGCCATGCGGGCACCTCCATCCACCCGCGCGGCCGCGGCAACAACCTGCGCACGATGGAGCTGTTCCGCGGAGCCGGGATCGCACAGGCCATCCAGGAGGCCGCGTCCGTCCTGGAGCGCAACAACGGCATCCTGCAGACGCCCAGCCTGGTGGGCGATGTCGGAGAGTGGCTGTTCAAGGAGATCGACCCGGGCGGCGGGATCGCCCGCTTCAGCCCCTCCGGGTGGTGCCTGTGCAGCCAGAACGATCTCGAACCCGTGCTGCGCGAGCGCGCCGGGCAGCTGGGCGGGGATCTGCGGTTCTCGACGGAACTGATGTCCTTCGAGCAGGACGCCGAGGGGGTGACCGCACAGGTCAAGAGCCGCGACACCGGTGAGCACACCACCATCCGCGCGGACTACCTCGTCGCCGCGGACGGCCCGCGCAGCCCGGTCCGCGAGCGGCTCGGCATCGGGCAGAACGGTCAGGGCGACCTGTTCCACAACGTGAGCGTCACCTTCGTCTCCCGCGGCCTCGCGGACGTCGTCGGCGACCGGCACTTCATCGTCTGCTACCTGACGAACCCGGACGCCGACGGGGCCCTGCTTCCGGTCGACAACCGGGAGCGCTGGGTGTTCCACGCCCCGTGGCACCCCGAACACGGCGAGACGCTGGAGGAGTTCACCGACGAGCGGTGCACGGAGCACATCCGGCGGGCCGTGGGCGTGCCCGACCTCGACGTGGAGATCACGGGCAGGGCTCCCTGGCACGCGGCCGAGAGGATCGCCGAACGGTACGCGGACGGCCGGGTGTTCCTCGTCGGCGACTCCGCCCACGAGATGCCGCCCACCGGGGCGTTCGGCTCCAACACCGGTATCCAGGACGCGCACAACCTCGCCTGGAAGCTCTCCGCCGTACTGGGCGGCTGGGCCGGCCCCGGCCTGCTCGCGTCCTACGACGCGGAGCGCCGGCCCGTCGCCGAGGTGACGAGCGCCAGGGCCGCGGCGCGGTCGGTCGAGCACAGCCACCCCGGCTACGTCCCCGGCCCCGGAGCCGGCGGGCCCCAGGGGAAGAAGGGCGGCATTCTCAACGAGGTGCTCGGCTACCGCTATCCGCAGGGAGCCGTCCTCGGCACCGACCGGGCGATGCCGGTCGTGTCCGAAGGACTGCGCCTGACGGGCGAACCCGGGAGCCGGGCACCCCACGTGTGGCTGAACCGCGCCGGTACCCGGATCTCCACCCTCGACCTGTACGAGCGGTCCCTGGTGCTGCTCAGCTCCGAGGCCGGCGCCGGCGGGTGGCACGCCGCGGCGACACGCGTCGGGCAGCAGCTGTCCGTGCCGCTCGACGCGTACCGGATCGGCGACGGGCCCGACGCGGAGCTCTCTCCCGCCGGCGACACGGACTGGGCCGAGGCCCATGGCGTCACCCCGGACGGCGCGGTGCTCGTCCGCCCCGACGGCTTCGTCGCGTGGCGGTCCGAAGGGGCGTCGGCCGATCCCGGAGCGGATCTCGAGCAGGCCCTCACGGCGATCCTGGGCCGGGGCTGACCGCCTTCTCGTCGCCCGCACGGCAGAGAGGTCCCGGGCCCGGTCATCGGTCGGTGAACCATGGCGACGACCGTGCCCCGGACTCCTGCCCGGCCCGCCGCGGCCGACGGCCCCGCCGTCGGTCCGGAGCCCACGGGCGTGTGCCTAACCCATTCGCGCGCAGGACGCAATTCGTTCCCGGGCGCCGCGCGGGCCGCCGTGACCTGCGGCGATGATCAACGGCAAGGACGATCAAGCCTCCGACCGGGGGACATCGGGCGCGATCCTCCCGTTGCGGTGATCAGCGGGCGGGGATCTTCTCGTGCACGGAGCACAGCACAGGCGCCGCGCGGCCCAGCCGGCCAGGAAAGCTCCGCCGAAGGAGAGAAGAAGCATGCGTCTCGCACGTACAGGCACCCAGCTCGCCCTGGTCCTGAGCGCCCTCGCCCTGTCCGCACCCTCCGCCGTCGCGGCACCCGCCGGCGACGTCCGGATCAACCCCGGGAAGGCGGCCCCCGGCACCACGGTCACCGTCAGCACCACCGCCTGCGGCACGGAGACGTACGGCAAGGGCGAGTCGGTGGCGGGCGGCAAGTTCCACCTCCTGCCGGGCGACCGCAAGGGCGTCCTGGTGGGTCGGTTCACGCTCCCGCTCGACGCCGCCTCCGGCACGGACACCGTGACCCTCAAGTGCCCGCCCCGCATCCAGCAGACCGTCACCTACCAGATCTCCGGCCGGCCGAACGGCGCCGTGGAAGCGGGCTTCGGATGGGCGGCCGGCGCGGACGAGGGCGGCGGCGGCAGCCCGTACGCCCTCGGCGCGCTCCTCCTCGGCGGCGCCGCCGCGGGTGTCCTGGTCAGGAGGCGCCGCCGCGCCACCGCCGCGCGGAACAGCGTCTGAGTCCACGCCTCCCCACCCCAGGTCGCACGGTCAGGGCCCCGGATCCGTCAGGAGATCCGGGGCCCCGCCCTTCAGCGGAGGCACGACCAGCATGAAGAACAGCTCCGGTCCGGAGCCCGACGGAGCCCCGCCCCGGCGCGCTCCCTCGGCCAGGGCACTCGCCTGCACGACGCTCCTCGGCATCGTCCTGCTCGCCCACGTACCGGACGGCGACGGCTCGCGGCCGCCGACGACGGCGCAGGCCTCGCCGCTCACCCGGCCCCCCGCCGGAGCCGAACGCGACCGCCCCGGACCCCGCCCGCTGCCCGCGTCCGACGCGGCGCGGATCAGGATTCCGGACCTCGCGATCGACGTCTCCCTCATCCCCCTGGAACTGGACGGCCGCGGAGCACTGCGCCCCCCGCCCGCGACGGCGCCGACCGTGGCCGGCTGGTACGCCGACGGCACCGCCCCCGGGGCCCCGGGCACGGCCGTCGTGGCGGGTCATGTGGACACCCCGCTCGGCCCCGCCGTCTTCCACCGGCTCGACTCCCTCTCCCGGGGCGCCGGGATCGAGATCGAGCGCGTCGACGGCCGGACGGCGCTCTTCACCGTCGACGCGGTGGAGCTCCATCCCAAGGACCGGTTCCCCGAGGAGAAGGTCTACGGCGGTTCGGGCCGCCCCGAGCTGCGCCTGATCACCTGCGGCGGCGACTGGTCCAGCGACACCGGCTACCGGGCCAACACGGTCGTCTACGCGACCCTTACGGGGACGAGAGAGCACCGAGGAGCGAGGAGAACCCCATGGGCACAGTGATCATGCACAACGTGGTGTCGGTGGACGGCTTCATCGCCGACGAGGACGACGGAGTCGGGCCGCTCCACGACTGGTACTTCAGCGGGGACACCCGGCTCGTCGAATCCGGCGCCGGGGACGGGCCGCGATGGAGAAGGCCCAGGAACTCGCCGGCGACCGGGTCGTCGCCGTGAGCGCCGGCGAGGTGGGAGGCCAGTTCCTCGCCGCCGGCCTGGTGGACGAGGTGGCGATGGACGTCGCACCGGTGGTGTTCGGGTCGGGCAAGCGCTTCTTCGGCGGCTTCGACGGGCAGCAGCTCCTGGAGGACCCCCACGTGGTCATCCAGGGCGACCGGGTGCTCCACCTGAGGTTCACGGTACGCCGCTGAGACGTCAGCCACGGGCCGGACGCGGTCCCGGCGCCCCGGGGCGGGCGAGGGAGGGCAGGGCGGCGCGCCAGCCGCCGTACGCCGTGATGTCGCGGGCACCGTCGAGAGCCTCGGGCTCGCAGAGGAAGCCGGTCACGAGGGACCCGTCCGCGAGCTCCACGGTGCCGAGGGCCATCGGGCGGGGGAGTGCCGCGAGGAGCGCGCCGAGCCCCTCGGCGGGCAGCTGCCACACCTCGGTCTCGATCGGCGCACCGCCCTCCCGGACCCGGACCAGGCCCGGCTTGGGCGGGACGGTGTCCAGGGCGTGCAGCCGGTAGGCGGGGGCGGTGGTGGTCGTACGGACCAGACGGCCGCCGAGGGAGAGCAGTTGCCCGTTGAGCGCCTGCCCGGACAGGTGCGCGCCGACCACGGCGAGCCGCAGCGGCGGGGCGGTGAGCAGGCCCGCGACGCGGGCGAGCCGGTCGTCGGTGAACGCCCGGCCGATCAGCATGACGCCGAACGGCCGCCCGTTCACCTCGCCCGCCGGGACGGCGACCGCCGCGAGGTCGAACAGGTTCGTCGAGTTGGTGAACCGGCCGAGCCGGGCGTTCGCGCCCGGCGGGTCGGCCGCGACCTCCGCGAGCGTCGGATGCCCCGGCGCCGTCGGCAGGAGCAGCGCGTCCGCGTCCCCCAACGAGGCCAGGGCCCTGCCACGGAGGGCGGACAGCCTCTCCTGGTCCGCGTAGAGCCGGTGGGCGGGGATGTCGCGGGCCCCCGAGATGATGCCGGCCACGGTCGGGTCGAGATCCGCCGAGCCCGCGTGCGCGTCGACGAAGGCGCCGACGGCGGTGTGGCGCTCGGCGACGAACGCGCCCTCGTACAGCATCGCGGCCGCCTCGGTGAACGGCGCCAGGTCGACGGACAGGAGCTCGGCACCGGCGTCGGCCAGCCGGGTCGCGGCCGCCTCGAACGCCTCGGCCCAGCCCTTGTCCAGCTCGCCGAGCCGCCCTGCAGCCGGGACGGCGACCCGCCAGGGGCCCGGACGCCGCTGTTCCAGGGCGGGGAGCTCGCGTCCGGAAGGCGCGGCCAGGAAGGACAGCGCCCGCTCGGCCTCCGGGAGCGTACGGGCGAAGACCGTCACACAGTCCAGCGACGCGCAGGCCGGAACGACGCCGTCGGTCGGGACCAGACCGCGGGTCGGTTTGAGGCCGACGATGCCGTTGAACGCCGCCGGGACACGGCCCGAGCCCGCGGTGTCCGTGCCGAGCGCGAGGTCCACGATGCCCAGGGCGACCGCGACCGCCGAGCCGGACGAGGACCCGCCCGAGACGTACGACGGGTCGACGGCGTTGCGGACCGCGCCGTACGGGCTGCGCGTACCGACGAGCCCGGTCGCGAACTGGTCGAGGTTCGTGGTGCCGAGGACCACGGCGCCGGCCTCCCTCAGACGCGCGACCGCCGGGGCGTCGGCCGCCGGCTCGTACGCGTACGAGGGGCAGCCCGCGGTGGTCGGCAGCCCGGCCACGTCGATGTTGCCCTTGACCGCGAACACCGTCCCTACCAGCGGGAGCCGTTCCCCGGACGCGGTTCGCGCGTCGATCGCGGCGGCGTCCGCCTCCACCTCCTCCTGGGGCCGGAGACCGATCCACACCTCCGGCCGGTCCACCTGCGCGATACGGGCGTACGCGGCCCGCACGCGCTCCACGGCGCCGCTCACGCGCCCACCTCCACGGTCTCCACGGCGGCGAGGACGACGAGCGCGGTCCCCGCCTCCACCTGGCTGCCCGGCCTGACCAGGACCTCCGCGACGATGCCGTCGGCGGGGGCCGTTACCGGTGCCTCCATCTTCATCGCTTCGAGGGCGACCAGCTGCTGACCCGCCGACACCCGGTCGCCGGCCTCGACGTTCACCTGCCAGACGCAGGCGGTGAACTCCGCCTCGACCAGCCGGCCGCCCTCGGGCACCTCGATGTCGGCGGCGGCCGGGGCGACCTCCGAGGCCGCTTCGGCGCGTGCGAACTCGCCGGCGGCCTCCCAGGCGTCGCGCTCGGCGCCGAACGCCGCGCTCTGCCGGTCCCGGAAGGCCGCGATCGACGCGGCGTTCGAGGCGAGGAAGGCCTGGTAGGCGGCGAGGGAGAAGGTGCCTTCCTCGGTCCTCGGCACGAACCGGCCGGAGACGAGGTCGGCGCGCAGCTCCAGGAGTTCGCCGGCGCCGACGGGATACCACCTGATCCGGTCGAAGAAGCGCATCAGCCACGGCCTGCCCGGCTCGAAGGCGCCGCGCTGCTGCCAGCCCGACCACACCTGTGTGGTGCGGCCGACGAACTGGTAGCCGCCGGGGCCCTCCATTCCGTAGACACACAGATACGCGCCCCCGATGCCGACCGAGTTCTCGGCGGTCCACGTGCGGGCCGGGTTGTACTTGGTCGTGACGAGGCGGTGCCGCGGGTCCAGGGGAGTGGCGACGGGCGCGCCCAGGTAGACGTCGCCGAGGCCGAGGACCAGGTACTCGGCGTCGAAGACCGTGCGGTACACGTCGTCGGTCGTCTCCAGGCCGTTGACGCGCCGGATGAACTCGATGTTCGACGGGCACCAGGGGGCGTCGTCGCGCACGCCCGCGGCATAGCGGGCGATGGCTTCGCGCGTGGCCGGATCGTCCCAGGACAGCGGCAGGTGCACGATCCTGCTGGGCACCACCAGGTCGTCGGTGGCGGGCAGCTCCTCCTCCACGCGCAGCACGACGTCGAGGAGCGCGTGCTGCGGCATGACGTCGGGGTCCGTCCGGATCTGCAGCGAGCGGATGCCCGGGGTGAGGTCCATGACGCCGGGGAGCCCGCGTTCGGCCAGCGCCTCCGCGAGCGCGTGGACGCGCATGCGGAGCGCGAGGTCGAGCTGCATGGGCCCGTACTCGACGAGGAGGTTGTCGTCGCCGCTGCGCCGGTAGGTGACCGACGGACGGGCCGCGGTCTCCGCCAGGCGGGCGAGGATCCCGCCGTCGACGACGGCGCCGCGGTCGGCGCGCGGTGCGGCGGAGGGCTGCTTCCGCAGCCGCGCGGCCGCCTCCGGTGTGAGGGGCACGAACCGTACGGTGTCGCCGGGGCGGAGCTGGCCGAGCTTCCAGCGCTGCCCGGTGACGACCGTCGCCGGGCAGACGAAGCCGCCGAGGGAGGGGCCGTCGGGGCCGAGGAGGACGGGCATGTCGCCGGTGTAGTCGACGGCGCCGACGGAGTACGGCGTGTCGTGGATGTTGGACGGGTGCAGGCCCGCCTCGCCGCCGTCCGGGCGCGCCCAGCGCGGCTTGGGGCCGACCAGGCGGACGCCGGTGCGCGCCGAGTTGAAGTGCACCTTCCAGTCCGCCGCGTAGAAGTCGCGGATGTCGTCCTCGGTGAAGAACTCGGGTGCGGCGTGCGGGCCTTCGACCGCGCCGATCCGCCACGCTGTGCCGAAGGCGGGCCGCTTGCCGGGGGCGACGGCGGAGGTCTCCGTACGGACCTCGCCGCCGTGCAGGACGTCGCCCGCGCGCAGCGCCCGGCCGCCGTGACCGCCGAACCGGCCGAGCGTGAAGGTGGCCGCGCTGCCCAGGAACTCCGGGACGTCGAGGCCGCCCGCGAACAGCACGTACGTGCGCAGGCCCCGGTCCTCGGGGGCACCCACGGCGAGGGTCTGACCGGCCCCGACGGTGACGGGCTCCCACGGGGGGACGAGGGCGCCGTCGACCGTCACCCGAGCGGGGGCGCCGGTGACACAGACGGTCGTCGGGTGGGTGAACCTCAGGGAGGGGCCCTGGAGGGTGCACTCGAGGCCCGGCGCTCCCTCGTCGTTCCCGAGCGCGGTGTTGCCGAGCCGGAACGACAGGTCGTCCATCGGACCGCCCGGGGGCACCCCGACCTGCCAGTAGCCGGTCCGTCCCGGCCAGTCCTGCACGGTGGTCAGGGTGCCCGGGGCGACGACCTCGATGCGGGGGGTCGGGTCGGCGAGGGCGGCGAGCGAGGCGGTGGAGTGGGCGGCGGCGCGGACGTCGGCGTCCCGGAGCGCGGTGCGGACGAGGCCGAGATTGGTCTCGATGCCGTCGATGCGGGTCTGCGCGAGCGCCGCGTCCAGCCGGTCGAGGGCCTCGGCGCGGTCGGCGCCGTGGACGACGACCTTGGCGAGCATCGGGTCGTACGCGGTGGTGACCTCCGTACCGGTCTCGACCCAGGAATCCACGCGGACGCCCTCGGGGAAGGCGACACGGGTCAGCAGGCCGGCGCTGGGCCGGTGGTCGCGGGACGGGTCCTCCGCGTAGAGGCGGGCCTCGACGGCATGGCCGGAGGGCGCCGGCGGTTCGGTGACGACCGCGGTGTCGCCCTGCGCGAGGCGCAGCATCCAGGCGACGAGGTCGACTCCGTAGATCTCCTCGGTGACCGGGTGCTCGACCTGGAGGCGAGTGTTGACCTCCAGGAAGTACGCCTCCTCGCGGGCGGCGTCGTACACGAACTCCACCGTGCCGGCGGAGCGGTAGTCCACCGAGGCGCACAGGTCCCGGGCGGCGGCGGCGAGTCCGAGGCGCACCCGGTCCGGCAGACCGGGGGCCGGGGCCTCCTCCAGGACCTTCTGGTTGCGGCGCTGGAGCGAGCAGTCGCGGTCGCCGAAGGTGACGACCTTGCCCCGCCCGTCGCCGAAGACCTGCACCTCCACGTGACGGGCGCGCTCGACCAGTCGTTCCAGGAAGACACCGGCCGAGGAGAAGGAGGCGGCGGCCACGCGCTGCACGCGGTCCCAGGCGTCGGCGAGGTCGGCCGCGCCGTGACAGGCCCGCATGCCGATGCCGCCACCGCCGCCGGTCGCCTTGAGCATCACCGGGTAGCCGATCTCCTCGGCCGCCGCGAGGGCCGCGTCCACGTCCGGGAGGAGCCCGGTGCCGGGGGCGAGCGGCACGCCCGCCGCCTGCGCGGCGGCGCGCGCGGTGTGCTTGGCCCCGAACAGCTCCAGCTGTTCGGGGGTCGGACCGGCGAAGACGATGCCGGCTTCGGCGCAGCGGCGTGCGAAGCCGGCGTCCTCGGACAGGAAGCCGTAGCCGGGGTGGACGGCGCCGGCGCCGGTCTCCCTGGCCGCTTGGAGGACCAGACCGGCGTCGAGGTACGACTCCTTGGCGGGTGCGGGGCCGAGCCGGACGGCCTCGTCGGCCAGCCGGACGTGCTCGGCGCCCCGGTCGGGGTCGGAGTAGACCGCGACGGTGCGCAGACCCAGCTGCCGGGCGGTGCGGATGACGCGGGCCGCGATCTCGCCGCGGTTGGCCACCAGCAGGGTGTCGAACGTCATCGGGTCCCGTCCTCGTCGTCCTCGTCGTTCTCGCCGGGCGTGCTGCCGTGGGTGCCGTCCGGCTCGGTGATCGTCATCCGCACGGCGGTCGGATCGAAACCGTTGCAGGGGTTGTTGATCTGGGGGCAGTTGGACAGCAGCGCGAGGACGTCGGTCTCGGCACGGAGGACGACCTTCAGGCCCGGGGCGGAGATGCCGTCGACGATGCCGAGCGTGCCGTCCTTCTCGACCGGCACGTTCATGAACCAGTTGACGTTGGAGACGAGGTCGCGCTTGCCCAGGCCGTGTCCGGCCCCCTCGGCGAGGAAGTTCTCCACGCAGGCGTGCTGCGACCAGGTGTGATGGCCGTAGCGGAGGGTGTTCGACTCCTTGGAGCAGGCGCCGCCGAGGGTGTCGTGCCGTCCGCAGGTGTCCTCGACGACGGTCATCAAGGGGGTGTGCTCGTCCGACATCAGCACCGAGCCGGTCGTGAGGAAGACGGAGCCCTGTGCCTGGATGGTGTCGGGGGCGCTGTAGCGCACGGAGGTGTCGTGGGCGTCGTAGAGGAGGAAGTCCGCGGCCTGGTTGCCGTACAGGTCGGTGACGGTCAACAGCTGTCCCTTGCGTACGACGGCGGACCAGGCGGCGCGGGCGGGGACGATGTCGTCGGTGACGACACGGCCGGTACGGGCGGTGGCGGTCATGCGATCCCCCGGGCGGTCAGGTGGTCGGCGGTGTTGAGGAAGGCCCGGCGGCCTTCGGGCGTGGCATCCCACAGGGGGTCGCCAGGGGCGGTGGGCCGGGCCCGGTACGCGAGGACGCCGAGGCGTCCGCAGGTGTACGCGGGACGCGGGTCCAGCGGGTGGGGGACGTTGGCGAGGAGGACGATGACGTCCTGCTCGGCGCGGAGCGTCACGCTTCCGCCGGGGCCGGCGGAGCCGGTGAACCCGGCCGTGCCGTCCTCCGCGATCCGTACGCCCTGGAAGAAGGAGACGGACGGGGGGAGGTCGCGCGGGGTCAGGCCGTTCTTGAGAGCGGCGAGTTTGAACAGCTCGCGTCCCGCCGGCGAGGTGGACTGGGGAGCACCGTCCCCGTACCGCACGGTGTTGCGGGCGAGGCTGGAGGTGCCGGTGAGGGCGTCGTGCCGACCGGAGGTGTCCCGGGTGACGGAGGCGAGCACCCGGCCCTGGTCGGAGAGCAGCAGATGCCCCGCGCCGAGGTACGCGTTCCAGAGCACCTTGACGGTGTCGGCGGCGTTCAGCCGCTCCCAGGGGCGGTCGGCGCAGTGGAGGAGGAGATGGGCGCAGGCGTCGCCGGTGAGGTCGGTCAGCCGCAGCTCGGTGCCGCGGGCGAGGACCTTGTGGGTGTAGTTGCCGCCCGCCACCGTCTCGGCCCAGACGACGTCCCCGGCGGCGACGCCCTCGGGAGGTGCCGGCCAACTGCTCGCGGGCAGCACGGGCATGGCGTCCACCTCCTGACCCGCCTGTGCACGGGCGTGATCGCGCGCCCGATACGTCGTCGCTGTCGCTGTCGCTGTCGCTGTCGCTGTCGCTGTCGCTGTTGCCGTTGCTTGCGCTGACGGGGTCGCCATGGGTCGGCCTCCAGGTCGCCGCTCTTATTTCTGTCGCTCGACAGAAATTAGGCAGTGGGAGCTTCACGGCCATTGCCCGCGGGTTTCGCGTCGGTTACCGGAAACTCACCCGGCGGCTCGGCTCCGAGGTGACCCGCGGCCCTGTGCGAGGATCGCGGGGTGAGCACGCCCACCAGCAGAAGAGTCGGCCGCCCGCGGGCCCGGGAGCGTCCCGCCGGAGGTCTCGAACCGCGTGACGAAGTCCTGGCGGCTGCGGCCGAGTTGTTCACCGTCCGTGGCTACACCGCGACCTCCACCCGCACGATCGCCGAGCGGGCCGGCCTGCGGCAGGCGTCCCTCTACCACTACTTCGACGGCAAGGAGGCGATCCTCGCCGAGCTGCTCGAAGGGACCGTCCGGCCCTCGCTGGAGGTGGCGCGCGACCTCGTGTCCCGTACGGAGGCGGAACCGGAGGCGCGGCTGTGGGCACTGTGCCACTCCGACGCGGCACTCCTGTGCGCCGGCCCGCACAACCTCGGCGCGCTCTACCTGCTGCCCGAGGTGCAGACGGAGCGCTTCGCCGACTTCCACCGGATCCGGTCCGCGCTCAAGTCCTGCTACGCGGAGCTGCTGGCTGCCACGGAACCCGGGACAGGACTCGCCGAGGACGACCTGGCGCTCCGTGCGGACCTGCTGTTCGGCCTCACCGAGAGCGTGATCCTCATCCGGCGGGCGGAACCGGCCCGCGATCCGAGCACCTTGGCGGTGGCCACGGCCGACGCGGCGCTCCGGGTGGCGGGCGTGTCACAGCGGTCCCTGACACGACTGCGCCGCGAGGGGCAGCGGCTCCTCGCGGCACAGGCCTGACGGACGGGCGGCCTCCCGGACGGCCTCCGGGCCGGGCGGGCGCGGATCCGACGGGGCGGAGCGCCCTGCGGGTCTCAGGCGCGCACGGCCTCGGACTCGGGGTCCGTCAGGACGCGGCGGCCCGCTTCCCCGACCGCGGGACCGGCGCCCCCGCGGCCGCGGCCGCGGTACCAACGGTATGCCGCGCCGCTCGCCACCGTGGAGCCGAGGACCAGGACGGTGAACCACCGGAAGTACCAGTGGCCGCCATCCGGGTCGTACACCTCGGCGCGCGGCCAGGAGAGGTTGACCGTCATGAAGATCCCGTAGGCGACGGCGAGCGCGTTGACGGGGAGGCCCCAGCGGCCGAGGGAGAACAGCGGCCGCCCGAGCTCGTCCCGGGTGCCGTCGGCAGGCGGCGGCCACTCACCCCTCAGGCGCCGGACCAGCATCGGGCCCGTGACCATCGCGTACGCCAGGTACACCATCGCGATGCACGTGGTGCCTATGGCCAGGATCGCCTGCGGCGAGGCGAGGTTGAGCAGGAGCAGCAGCCCCGCGCAGACTCCGACCACCACGGCCGCCGCCCCCGGCATCCCGGTCCGCCGGGGCACCCGTGCCAGTCGTGCCGACCGCGGGAGGACGCCGTCGCGCGCCATCGAGTAGAGCATCCGGGTCGCCGAGGTCTGGATCGCAAGCGTCGCCGCGCAGACGGCCAGGGCCACATCGGCGAGCAGGACCCGGCCGAGGCCGTCGCCCAGGGTGCTGGTGAGCACGTACCCCAGGCCCTCGGCCGCGAGCCGTCCGTCGGTGAGGCTGGGCGCGGCGAGCAGCCCGCCGAGCAGCAGCAGCCCTCCGCAGACGCCGGACGTGGTGAGGGCGCTGAGCGTCGTGCGGGGAGCGGTGCGCCGGGGGTTGACGGTCTCCTCGCTCATCTCGCTCGCGCTCTCGAAGCCGATGAGGACGTACGCGGCGGTGAACGAGCCCACGAGGAGCGCCGTGATCAGGCCGCCCTGGTCGCCGGTGTGCAGGGTGATGCCGGGAGCGCGCTCCGCGTGGGTGGCGAGGAGGGTGACGATCAGGGCGACGCCGGCGATCTCGGCGGTGACGCCGATCGTGTTGACGGCCGACAGCGCGCGGTTGTCGAGGACGTTGAGCAGGGTGGTGAGCGCGAGCAGGACCAGTCCGAGGAGGGCGGCGTTCGCGGCGCCGCTGGTCGTCGTGGGCGAAGGATCGCCGCCGACCACCTGGAAGCCGGGCCAGACGGCGGGCAATACGACCTGGAGCGCGAGGGCGGCGGCGGCCACGACCACGATCCGCCCCGTCACCATGATCCAGCCCGCGTACCAGCCGAAGGACGGGCTGCCGAGTCTGCTCGCCCACTGGTAGATCGCCCCCGAGATGGGCATCCGGGCGGCCAGTTCGGCGAAGCAGGCGGCGACGAGGAGTTGGCCGGCGAGGACGGCGGGCCAGGTCCAGAAGAAGACCGGCCCGCCGAAGGAGTAGCCGAGGGAGAAGAACTGGAACACGGTGGTCAGTACGGAGATGAAGGAGAACCCGGCGGCGAAGGACGCGTACCGCCCCATCCTGCGGCGCAGCTCCTGGGGATAGCCGAACGAGGCGAGTGAGCTGTCGGGCGGACCGTCGGGTGACCCTCCGCCCTTCGCGCCGGCCGGGGGAGGTGCTGGGGGAGTGGGATCGGTCGTCACGGTCATGGCGGTCCCCTGTCGCGGAGTGAGGTCCTGCGAATTCCTGTCGGTTGACAGAAATTAGGGACGGCCCGTTTCCGCCGCGTATCGCGTCCATGTCCCGACCGTTAGTGACTCCTCTCCTGCCGGCCCGCGCGTTCCGGGGCCACCGTCCTTCGGTCCGGCGCCGCGGGACCGGTGGCCGGCCGGGCGTCGGGCAGCGCCGCAGGACCGGCGGCCGGCCCGGCGCCGCGGACCGGCGGCCGGCCGGGCGTCGGCTCAGGTCGTGACGGGGACGGGGGCGTCTGCCTCGTCCGGGTCCTGTTCCGGCGTCTCGTCGCCGAGCTGCTCCCGCAGGTAGTTCCAGAAGACCGCGATGAGCGCGGCCACGGGGACGGCGAGCAGACTGCCCACGATGCCGGCCAGGCTGCCGCCGAGCGTCACGGCGAGCAGGACGACGGCCGCGTGCAGCCCGAGTCCGCGACTCTGGATCATGGGCTGGAAGACGTTCCCCTCCAACTGCTGCACCACGACGATGATCGCCAGGACGATCAGCGCGTCGGTGACGCCGTTCGACACGAGCGCGATGAGCACCGCGACCAGGCCGGCGAAGAGGGCGCCCACGATCGGCACGAACGCGGTGACGAAGGTCAGTACGGCGAGGGGGAGGACCAGGGGTACGTCGAGTATCCACAGACCGACGCCGATGAGCACGGCGTCGATGAGGCCGACGAAGGCCTGACTGCGCACGAACGCCCCCAGCGTGTCCCAGCTCCGCTCCGCCACGACCGGGACGTCGACGGCGAGCCGTCCGGGGAGCTGGCGGGTGAGCCACGGGACGAACCGGGGGCCGTCCTTGAGGAAGAAGAACATCAGGAAGAGGGCGAGGAAGGCCGTGACCACACCGTTGAACACCGTGCCCACGCCGGTCGCGATCGCGGTGACCATGCTGCCGATGCTGTCCTGGAGGCGGGCCATCGCCGTGTCGAGTGCGCCGGAGATCTCGTCGTCGCCGATGTTCAGCGGCGGCCCGGCCGCCCACTCGCGCAGCCGCTGGATTCCCTCGACCACGCCGTCGGAGAGCTCCCCGGACTGGGAGGCGACCGGCACCGAGATGAGCGCGACGATGCCGACCACGGCCAGGATGAAGGAGACCGTGACGACCGCCGCCGCCAGGGCGGGAGGCCAGCCGTGCCGCCGGAGGAAACGAGCCGGAGGCCAGGTCAGGGTGGTGAGGATCAGGCCGACGACGAGCGGCCAGACGACCGACCACATCCGGCCCAGGACCCACAGGGCCACCCCGGCCATCAGCAGCACCAACAACGACTCGGCGGACACACGAGCCGCCGTACGCAGAGCGGCGGCGGCTTTCGTGGGACTCAACGTGGCAGACATGGGCTCAGCCTATGGACCCACCGCTCCGCACTCCGGGCCCGCCCCCACCGCCCGGCGCGCGCCCACCGCCCGGCCCGTCACCGGGCCCGGCCGCCGGCGGAGCATCCCGGCGCGCGCCGACGGCTTCGGTCAGATACGCACGGTCACCGTCCTGGAGGGGTCAGGAGGGACCCGGAGTGGGTGCCCGACGGCGAGTCCTCTGCGGGCGGCGGGGAGGACGGGGCGGTCAGGATCGCGGTGAGGATCAGGCCGAGCACCGCGATCAGCGCGAAGAGGATCACGGCCGGCCTGCGGCGAAGACGCCTCCGCCCCGTACGGGCTGCCGGACGGGGCCCGTCCGGGCGGGGCTCTTCCGGCCCGGGTGGGAACTGCCGGATCAGCGTGGCCAAGAGCGTACAGAGCTCGGGATCGTCGCGTGCGAGGCGCCGTTCGATCTCGGCGAGCACGCGCCGGTCGTCCGTGGAGTGACTCATGGCGACCTCCTCGGTACCACGCGGAGGCGGATCGGAGGTTCGGACATCTCCTCGACCGCGCCCGCGTCTCATTGTGACGGCTCGAGCCCCGAAGGGCCTCCGGGGAGGACGAGGAGCGGTCCCGCGGGCAGCGAACAGGGGGCGACGCGCGATGCGTCGCCCCCCGTCACGTGCGGGTTTCAGCGCGGAGTGCTCACCGGGCCCGCGGCGGAGCCCTCGCGGCGGTCCGGTGCGGTGTCGGCGCGGACGGCCTCGGCGTCGGCGCCGCTGTGGCGCTCGGCCCACGTCTCGAGCGCCGCCCGGCAGGCGTGGTCCAGGTGGTGGACCCCGGTGAGGTCCAGGACCACCCGGCGGTCGCCGGGAAGGGCCTCCAGACTGTCGAGTATCTGCGGCAGCCGCAGAAAGGTGATCGTCCCCTGGAGCCGGACGCGGATCGCGCCGCGTCCGTCGTCGCTGTGCTCGATCCGCAGGTGCGACGCCTCCCAGGCGGCCTTGGCGACCGACAGGGCGAGGCCGATCAGGACACCCTCGAACATGCCGACCGCGACGATGGCCGTCGCCGTCGCCACGAGGACCAGGGCCTCGCCCCGGTGGCGGCGCCACAGCGTCACGACACCCTTGAACGGGATGAGCTTCCAGCCGGCGTGCACGAGGATCCCGGCCAGCGCGGCCAGCGGGATGTACGCGAGGACGGCGGGCAGCAGGGCGACGAAGAGCAGCAGCCATACTCCGTGGAGGACCCGGGACGCCTTCGTCCGGGCGCCCGCCTCGACGTTGGCCGAGCTGCGCACGATGACCGCGGTGAGCGGCAGGGCACCGAGCAGACCGCACAGGGTGTTGCCCGCGCCCTGTGCGACGAGTTCCCTGTCGTAGTCCGTGCGCGGTCCGGTGTGAAGCCGGTCGACCGCCGCCGCGCTGAACAGCGACTCGGCGGAGGCGATCAGGGCGAACGCCAGGACCGTGCCGAGGACCGCGGGGTCGGCGAGGGAGGAGAGGGCCGCGGAGCCCGGCAGGTGGACGGCCTCCAGCACGCCGCTCACCCGCACGGTCTGCACCGGGAGGTCGAAGACGGCGGTCGCGACGGCGGCCAGGAGGACCGCCACCAGGGCGCCGGGTACCGCGCGGACCCGTCGTGGCATCCGCCGCCAGCCGACGATGAGGACGACGGTGCCGGCCCCGACGGCGAGCGATACGAGGGCCGTTCGGCTCCCCAGGGCTTCGACCAGGGCACCCGGCAGGCCCGTGAGCTTGTCGAGACCGGACTCGGGGGCGGGGATTCCGGCCGCGGCGTAGAGCTGCCCGGCGATGATGACCAGGCCGATGCCCGCGAGCATGCCCTCGACGACGGAGAGGGAGATCGCGCGGAACCACCGGCCCCAGCGGAGCAGGCCCATGGCGATCTGCAGCAGGCCGGCCGCCAGGACGATGACTCCGAGCGCGGGGAGGCCGAAGGCCCGGACCGCTTCGAGGACGAGCACGGTGAGGCCGGCGGCCGGGCCGGAGACCTGGAGGCTGCTGCCCCGCATCAGGCCGGTGACGATGCCGCCGACGATGCCGGTGATGAGGCCCAGTTCGGCGGGGACGCCGGAGGCGACGGCGACGCCGATGCAGAGCGGGAGGGCGACGAGGAAGACGACGAGGGACGCGGCGAAGTCCTGCCGCGGGAACGGGAAGGAGCGCGGCGTCCGGACGTCCCCGGTCACAGCGCCTCGAAGGCGTCGGACCCGGGGCGGTACTCCAGGACGGCGCCCGTGTGCACCTCGTAGTACCAGCCGTGCAGGCGGAGCAGGCCGTCCGCCTGCCTCCGTCCGACGCACGGATAGGAGCGCAGGCGGAGGAGTTGGGCGAGGACGTGGCCGTGGACGGCTTCGGCGACGGCCGGGTCGTCGGGGCGGCCCGGGGCCCCGTCGGGTGCCGCGTGGGCGAGCCACTCGCGTACGGCGGGCACGGCGCTCAGGTCCTCGCCCCGGACGAGGGCGCCCACCGCGCCGCAGTGGGAGTGGCCGCAGACGACGACGTCCTCGACGCCGAGGACCTCGACGGCGTACTCGATGGTGGCGGCCTCCCCGCTGGGGTTGCCGGTGCGGTACGGGGGCACGATGCCGCCCGCCGTGCGCAGTTCGAAGAGCTGGCCCGGCCGGGCGCCGGTGATCAGGGCGGGTACGACCCTGGAGTCGGAGCAGGTGACGAACAGGACGGCCGGGGACTGGCCCGCGGCGTGCGGGGCGAACTCCTCAGGGCGCTGTCCGAATCGGCGGGCGTGGTCGATGAGGGGCTGCATGAAGGTTTCCTCCTGGCGCGCCGTGGGGGCGCGTCGGGCTGACAGGTCGGCGCGGGGCGGTGCCGGCCTGTCAGCAGAGGAACACCTGGAGAGCGGAGGAGTCGTGGGCGGAGAGCGGTCTCGGCCGGGTGTCCGGGCCGCCGGTGCGGCCGGCCGGCGGAGCCGCGAGCGGTGCGGTGCGGGTGACGAGCGGCGGCGGGCCGGGAGGGCCCGCGGCCGCGGTGCCGGCCCGCCGCCGGTCACGGTGGAGGACGGAGCCCCTGGGGGCATCGGCCTCGCCCTCCCCCGCGGGCACGGACTCGTACGCCGTGGCCGGTGCGGCCTGCTGGACGCGGGGCTGTTCGAGCGGGGGCGAGGGACCGGTGGGGGTGGGCAGGACGAAGGTGCCGCAGACGAGGGCGAGGACGAGGAGGAGGGTCGCGCGCAGGGCCGCGGAGGTGCGGACTGACATCGGTAAGAACGCTCCTCCCTCTGGTCACACCATCATCAGAGTTCGCCAAAGCAAGCCCAAGGGTGGGTCAACGAAGGGTAATGCGCCCACGTGAACGGCATCCTGCGACACCCGTGCTGTACGAACGTTTTCGAATGGAATCAGCCGGATGTTGACGCGAACGGCAGCGTCGGGCCGGTCGGCGCTCACCAAGTCCGTCAGGTTCGCCACGGGGCCGGCGCCTCTGCCCCCACGGCCGTCCGCCCGGAGCGGGACGCGCGAGGGCTGGGGCTCGACGTCGGGCCCCAGCCCTGAACGGCGCTGCGCAAGGGCCGTGTCCGGGCGGGTCGGGAAGGCTCGTGCGGCGTGCCGCCCTACTTCTTCAGGCGGAGGGCGATCAGGCGGATGGTGTCGGTCCCGGCGTACGTCACGAACAGGCCCGCGCCGGAGGCCATCGCGGCGGGCAGGGCGGTCGCCTCCGGCAGGGGAGCGGCGGCGCCGGTGGTGGCGGAGACGGAGACCGGCGTCAGGGGAGGCTCCTCACCCGCGGTCCCGTAGGCGGTGCCGTCGTCCCCGACGGTCCTGAGGGTGATCTTCTTGGCGTCCTGGCCCTGGTCGGCGCAGGTGCCCTTGCCGGTCCGCAGGTCGAAGACGTTGCCGCCGTCGACCAGGAAACGCCCGTCGGGGGAGAGAGCCGGCTTCACTCCGGCGCCGGACCTCGGGTCCGGGATGCGGATGGCGTACTCGGTGTCGGCGGTCTGACACGGGGCGGTGGCGCGCACGGCGCCCGTCGCCATGTCGTGGACGGCGGAGACGTCGTCGGCCGCGGTGAGCCAGTTGGCGATCACGTAGCCGCCGGCGGCACCGACGATGCGGCCGTTGGGCGTCTCCGTCCTGCCCGAGGTCACGCTCTGCCTCGTGAGCACGGCCTCCACGCCGGGCGGAGCCACGCGCGTGCTCCGCCAGCCGGCGTCGGCGCCGAAACCGCCGTCGCCCCCGAAGACGTCGTCGCCGTTCGTCACAAGACCCTGGGCGCTCGGGAACGACATCAGGTAGTCGGGGTCCACCGACTCGCCGTTCAGACTGACCTTCGCGTCGCTGGTGTCCCGCACCTTGCCTTCGACGGACACCAGAATGCTGTCGCCGCCGTACGAGGTGACGACCAGGCCGCCCGGCCCCGGCAGCACGCTGGGCCGGTCGAACTCGCCGTCAGGGGCCTCCGCGCCCCCCGCGCCGACCGGGGCCATGTCCTTGCCCGCGGCACCGGCCGGGTAGAACGCGACGGCGACGACCTCCCTGGACTCGTGGAGCTCGTCCTTGCGCGCCTCGCCCCGCGCCCACACCGCGAAGTACTCGCGGTCCCGGCGGGAGATCAGGGCGATCTGCGGGACGGCCAGGGCGCCGGACGTCTCGTCCGCCTGCCTCTCGGTGGGCTGGGGGCCCTGCCACGGCTTGCTCGTGGACAGCACCTTGCCGGACGCCGCTTCCCGCACGTTCAGGACGTAGCCCCGCCCGGTCTTGTCGAGATGGGCGACCGTGCCGGCCTTCTGCGAGACCGCGTAGGGCAGGGGCTGTCCCCGGGGGAGCCACGCGGCCTCGACCTCCCAGCCCTTGGCCGTGTCGAACGCGGAGGGGGCGGCGATCCTGCTCGAAAGCGGAGCACCGTCCGCGCCCCCGGCGCCACTCCCGCTCGCCGCACCCCCGGCGCCCGCGCCGCCACGGCCCGCACCGCCACCGCTCGCTCCGCTGTCCGACGAGCAGGCGGAAAGGCCGCACAGCAGCGCCCCCGCGAGCACCATGGACGCCCCCGTCGTACCGATTCTCATGTGGTGGGCCCCCGAATTCCCCGTGCCGTCAAGGGGCTTGTGTGTCACGCCCCCCCGACCGGCGATCTGTAAACGATCAAGCGAAGAGCGGAGCCTAGCAGCGCGGTGCGGGGGGATTGGCCCGCTCGACTCGGGGCAGGCGATGGCCAGGCGGGGAACGCGCCCCGCTGCGAAAGACACACGGAGAAGGAGGGCGGTGGCAGTTCGCCGGCCGCCCTCGCCTACCGGAGGAGTTGTTTTCGCGTGAGTGAGCACGTGTGGAGCTACAAGTCGACCGCGGGTCACCTGGCCGGCACCGAACTGACCGGCTACAAGGTCGAGGCGATCGACGGCCGCATCGGGAAGGTGGACAAGCACTCCGACGAGGTCGGGGACTCCTATCTGGTCGTGGACACGGGGGTCTGGATCTTCGGCAAGGAGGTCCTCCTTCCGGCCGCCACCGTGGTCCGGATCGATCTGGACGAGCAGAAGGTCTTCGTCGACCGCACCAAGGAGCAGATCAAGGAGGCCCCCGAGTTCTCCCGCGAGAAGCACCTCGAGGACCCCGCCTACCGTCACGAGCTGGGCTCGTACTACGGCCTGGGAGGCCCCTTCGGCGGCCCGATGATCTGAGGGCGGCTCCGGAGGAGGGCCCGAACTCGACGAGTTCGGGCCCTCTCCCATGCCCTCGGCCGGGCGGTCGCGATCCTCCGGTCAGCGGCAGGCGTGCCGGAGGACCTCGAAGTCGGCGTGCAGACGCCGGCGGTGGTCGACCTGCCGCACCGGACCCGTCAGGGTCACCCGGGCCGTCAGCCGCGGCTCCGTACTGGACGCGCCGAGCCGCAGCTCCAGCTCTCCCGGTTCCACGACGCGCCGCCCGGCCCTGCCGGTGAACGACGCGAGGTCCGCGGGGACGACCGCGCGGATCCGGGCCCTGTGGCCGGGGGCCAGGTCGAGACGCACGTACCCGACGAGTCGCTGCACGGGCTGGACGACGGAGGCCACCGGGTCGTGCAGATACAGCTGTACGAGTTCGGTTCCGGCGCGGTCGCCGGCGTTCGCCACGGTGAGGGCGAGCCGCACCTCGCCGTCCGTGGGGACCTCGGTGTCCTCGACGGCCAGGTCGCTCCACGCGAAGGAGGTGTAGGTGAGGCCGTGTCCGAAGCCGAAGGCCGGGGTCGGGTCGATGCTGGAGACCTCGCTGCTGTGGCCGAGACGGGCGGCCAGGTAGGTGGACGGCTGGGCCCCGGGGTGGCGCGGCACGCTGACGGGCAGGCGGCCGCTCGGGCCGGTCCGTCCGCTGAGGACGGAGGCGATGGCGGCCGTTCCGGCCTCGCCGGGGAAGAAGGACTGCAGGACGGCGGCGGACTCGTCGGCCGCGCGGCCGAGCGCGTAGGGCCGGCCGGCCAGCAGGGTCGTCACGACCGGAGTGCCGGTGTCGAGAAGGGCGTCGAGCAACAGGCTCTGCGCGCCGGGGAGGACCAGGGACTCGGCGTCGCAGCCCTCTCCGCTGGTACCGCGTCCGAACAGCCCCGCGCGGTCGCCGAGGGCCGCCACGACGACGTCGGCGCCGCGGGCGATGTCGAGGGCCTCGGCGAAACCCTCGGTCCCGCCGTCGTCGACGCCGGTGCCCCGTGCCACCAGGACCTCGGCGCCGGGGAACTCGGCCACGAGGGCCTCGCGCAGGGTGGGCAGGGCGATCCCGACGGGGACGTCGGGGTGCTGTCCGCCGACGTGGACGGGAAAGGCGTAGCAGCCGAGAACGGCCGTGGGGGCCTCGGAGTTGGGGCCGATCAGGGCGATCCGGCGGGGAGCGAGCGGGTCGAGCGGCAGGGTCCCGTCGTTGCGGAGCAGCACGACGGCCCGTTCGGCGATGCGGCCGGCCAGTTCCCGGTTGGCGGCCGGGTCCAGGTCGACCGTGCCCCGGAGGGCATCGGGGCCGGCCGTGGTGTCGGCGGCCCGCAGTGCCGGAGGGACCGGGCTCCAGTCGGGGTCGAGCAGCCCGAGCCGGGTCTTCTGCAGGAGGACCCGCCGGACCGCGCGGTCCACGAGCACCTCGGGCACGTCGCCCTGCCGGACCGCGTCCAGGAGCGGGGCACCGAAGGTCTTGACGGTGGGCAGTTCCACGTCGACGCCGGCCGCGAGGGCCGCACCGGCCGCCTCGCCGAACGTGCCGGCGACGCCGTGCAGGGTCTTCAGGAACGCGATCCCGAAGTAGTCGGCCACGACGGTGCCGGTGAAGCCCCAGGTGTCCCGGAGGAGTCCGGTGAGCAGCCGGTCGTCGGCCGCCGAGGGAACGCCGTCGGTGTCGGTGTAGGCGTGCATGACCGACCGGACGCCGCTCTCCCGGACCGCCATCTCGAACGGCGGAAGGATCACGTCGGCCAGCTCCCTTGCGCCCATGCCGACGGGGGCGAGGTTGCGGCCGGCCCGGGAGGCGGAGTAGCCGGCGAAGTGCTTGAGGGTGGCGACGACCCCGGCGGACTCGAGACCCTGGACATAGGCGGTGGCGATCGTCCCGACGAGATAGGGGTCCTCGCCGATGGTCTCCTCGACGCGCCCCCAGCGTGCGTCGCGGACGACGTCGAGTACGGGGGCGAGCCCCTGGTGGACGCCGACGGCCCGCATGTCGCGGCCGATGGCGGCTGCCATCTCCCGTACGAGCGCCGGGTCGAAGGTGGCCCCCCACGAGAGGGGGACGGGATAGGCGGTGGCGCCCCAGGCCGCGAAGCCCGCGAGGCATTCCTCGTGGGCGACCGCCGGGATGCCGAAGCGGTTCGCGGCGGTGATCCGCGCCTGTGTCCGCATCAGGGAGAGGGCGCCGAGGGCGGGGTCGACGGGCACGGTTCCGAAGGGCCGGGTGAGCTGACCGAGGCCGTCGGGCAGCAGGCCGTCGAGGTCGACCGGCTCTTCCATGTCGTGCTGGTGCGGCGCGACCCCGGAGCCCTCGTCGGAGGCGCCGACCCATACGCCGAAGAGCTGGGCGGCCTTCTCCTTCAGGGTCATCTCGCCGATCAGCGCGTCGACTCGGTCCTCCGCGCTCAGCGCGGGGTCGCGCCAGGCGCGGTACGGGGCTTGGTGCTGGACGGCCATGGTGCCGGTCACTTTCCTCCGACCCCCATCAGGCCCTGGACCAGGGCGCGACGGGCGAACAGATACACGAGCAGGATGGGGAGCATGGACAGGACGACGGCCGAGAGGAGACCGGGGATGTCGACGCCGTGTTCCGTCTGGAAGTCGTAGAGGCCCATGGTGATGACCTTGTTCTCCGAGGACTGCGTGAGCACGAGCGGGAACAGGAAGCCGTTCCAGGCCTGGAGCGAGGAGAACACCACGACGGTGGAGAGACCGCTCTTCGACAGGGGCAGCACCAGCCGGAAGAAGATCCTCCAGGGGGAGGCCCCGTCGACGGTCATCGCCTCGTAGAGCTCGGGGGTGATGTCCCGCATGACGCCGGAGAGGATCAGGGCACAGACGGGCATCGCGAAGGCGGCGGTCGGCAGGATGACGCCGAGGAGGTTGTCGTACAGGCCCGCCTCGTTGATGAGGTAGAACATCGGGACGATGACGGCCTGGGACGGGATGGCGAGCCCGAGCAGGAAGAGCCGGAAGATCCGGCCGGTGCCCCTGCCGTCGCTGCGCACGATGGCGTACGCGAGGGGCGGTACGAGGAGCAGGACGATGCCGACCACGCAGACGGTGACGACGACCGTGTTGAGGAAGTACTGCGCGAAGCCCTCGTCGAGGTCGTTGACGTAGTTGTCGAGGGTGAAGCGCTCGGGGAGGGCCAGCGGGCCGTTCGCCGCGTACTCCGTACGGGACTGGAAGGTGGCGACCAGCATGACGTACAGCGGCAGACCGACCACGAACAGCCAGAGCAACGAGCCCAGCCCGGCGAGGTAGTTGGGGCGGCTTCTCATCACACGCCCTCCATGGTGCTGCGCATCCTGTCGTAGCCGGTGAGGCGCACCATGACCAGTGAGACGAGCGTGGCCACGAGGACGAGGAGGAGCGCGATCGCGGAGGCCCCTCCGAAGTCGAAGCTCTTGAAGGCCTTCTGGTACATGTAGTACGCGCTGTTCGTGGTGTCGGTGCCCGGCCCGCCCTGGGTGAGGATCAGCACGGTGTCGAAGGTCGTGAGTCCGCCGACCACCATCAGGATCATCGAGGTGACCACGGTGTTGCGCAGCTGCGGCAGGGTGATGTGGAAGAACTGGCGGACCGTGCCCGCGCCGTCGATCCGGGCGGCCTCGTAGAGGACCCCGGGGACGGCCCGGGCGGCGCCCTGGTAGATCAGGGTGTGCAGGGGGGTGAACTGCCAGGTGCCGACGAAGACGAGGACGCCGATGGCGCCGACCTGCGTGCCGAACAGGTTGCCGTCGCCGAAGAGCCACGTCGCCTGGGAGGGGACCCCGAAGTTGGGGTCGAGCACGGCGCGCCACAGGACGGAGACCGCGGTGATGGACAGCAGGAGCGGGACGAAGTAGACGGCGGAGAGCACGGCCCGGTTGCGCTGCGGGCCGGCGGCCCAGACGCCGAGCAGGATGCTGAGCGGGGTCTGGACGACGACGCCGAGCACGGTGAACACCAGGCTCAGCCAGAGGCTCTTCACCATCACGGGGTCGTCGAGCAGCCGGCTCCAGTTGTCCAGGCCGGCGAACTCCGGGGAACCGAGGCCGTTCCAGCGGGTGAAGGACAGGACGACGACCAGGAGGAGCGGTACGAGGGCGAACAGGCCGAAGAAGACGGCGGCGGGCGCCGCCCAGGCGATGCCCGGGCGGCCCACACCGGTCACGGGGCCGCCGGGCCGTCCGCGCCGGGCGCTCTTCTCGGTGCTGTCCACGGTGGGGACTGCGGCAGTGGTCATGTCGGGCGTTCCGGAGGTCAGGCCGCGGGCAGGGTCTGCATGGCGGCGATGAAGGCGTCGGGACCCGACTGTCCGCTGAAGAACTGCTGGACGGCCTGGTGAATGGTGGTCGTGGCCGCCGGGGGATAGGCCTGGTCCCAGGAGAGCTGGAAGGAGGGGGCCTTCTTCACCAGGTCGTACTGGTACGTCGAGTAGGCGGGGTTGGCGGAGCCGTCGAGGAACTTCGGGGTGTTGGCGGTGGTGGGCAGGTTGCCGATGCCGAGCTGGCCCTTGACGAACGCGTCCGAGTACATGAGCTTCAGGAACTCCGCCACGGCCTCGGGGTGCTCGGTGGTCTTCAGGACCGAGTAGAAGTTGTTGGTGTTGCCGGCGAGGTTGTCCGGGTCGCCCTTGCCGCCCTCGACGGTCGGGAAGGTGCCGTAGCCGAGGTCGCTCTTCACGAAGTCCGGGTAGGCGTCCTGGAGGGTGGCGTACTCCCAGGAGCCCATGAGCTCGAAAGCGGCCTTCCCGGAGGCGAGCAGGGCGGGCGAGCCGCCGTCGGTGAACTTGACCGAGTCGTAGTTGGTGCCGAAGGCTCCGGCGTCGATCAGCTCCTTGAGCATGCCGAGCGCCTTCTTGCTGTCCGCGCTCGCCCAGACGCTCTTGTCCCCGTTCACCGCCTTCTGGAAGTGGTCGGGGCCGGCCACCCGGTCGTAGACGTACTGGAACCACATCTGGGTCGGCCACTTGTCGCCGCCGCCGAGAGCGATGGGGGTGACGCCCTTGGCCTTGAGCGCCTTGACGGCGGCCAGGAGCTCGTCCCAGGTGCGCGGCGCGGTGACACCGGCCTCCGCCAGGACCTTCTTGTTGCTGAAGAGCAGGACGGGCTGCGTGCCCCGCATGGGGATGCCGTAGGGCTTGCCGTCGACGACCGCGGTGTTGAAGACCGACGGCAGGAACTGGGACTTCAGGCCCGGGTCCTTGGCGATGAAGTCGTCCAGCGGCATGAGCAGGCCCGCGTCGACATACGGCTTGATGCTGCCGCCGCCCCAGTTGAAGAAGAGGTCGGGGGCCTGCTTGCCGCTGATGATCGTCTGCAGCTTGGACTGGTAGTCGGCGCCGGGGATGGTGTCGAGGACCGCCTTGACCTTCGAGGTCTTGTTGAAGGTGTCGACGAGCTGCTTCTCCACCTTGTTGGTGGCATCGCCGTACACCAGGACGTGGATCTCGGCCCGGCTGCCTCCGGCGGAGTCACCCGAGCCGCCGCACGCCGCCAGGGACAGCGCCATGGCCAGCGACGCTCCACCGACGACAGCAGTTCTGAGGAGCCGTACGTGACGCTTCATCGCCTCACCTTTCGAAAGAGTTTCGCTCGTTGTTTCGAAACTTCACTGCCGTCGGACGGTAAAGTTGGCGTGACGAACGGGTCAACCCTGCGGTGGGGAGTTATCGAAGCGTGACCATGTCCAGGCGCGGAGTGGTGCTTTATGCTGCTCAGATGGGAGATGGCGAGGAGAGCAGGCGCATCACGCTGGCGGAGGTGGCGCAGCAGGCCGGAGTGTCGCTTTCGACAGTTTCGAAAGTCCTCAACGGCAGGCAGGACGTATCGTCGGCCACCCGCGTCAAGGTGGAGCAGCTCCTCGAGACGCACTCGTACCGGCGGACCACCCGCGTCGCCAGGGAGGCGCCCCTCATCGAACTCGTCTTCCACGAGCTCGACAGCGTGTGGTCGATGGAACTGATCCGCGGAGTGGAGAACCTCGCCAAGGCCCACCAGGCGAGCGTCGTGCTGACCGAGAGCGGCACCCGTCACGCCCCGGCCCCGGACTGGATCGAAGGCGTCCTGCAGCGCCGGCCGATCGGCGTGGTCCTGGTGTTCTCCTCCCTCCCCGACGCCGTCAAGCGGCAGCTCGACGCGCGGTCGATCCCCTTCGTGATCGTCGACCCGGCGGGCGACCCCGAACCCGACGTGCCGTCCGTCGGATCGGCGAACTGGTCCGGGGGCGTCGCGGCGACCCGCCACCTCATCGACCTCGGACACCGGCGCATCGGCATCATCACCGGCCCCGAGGACATGCTGTGTTCACTGGCCAGGCTCGACGGCTACCGGTCCGCGCTGAACATGGCCGGCCTCACCCACGACCCCTCCCTCGTCCGCTTCGGCGACTTCCACGTCGAGGGCGGACACGCGCGGGCCATGGAGCTGCTGCAACTGCCGGACCGGCCGACCGCCGTCTTCGCGGGAAGCGACCTGCAGGCGCTCGGAGTCATGGAGGCGGCCCGGGTGTGCGGGCTGCGCGTGCCCGAGGACCTGTCCGTCGTCGGCTACGACGACGTGATGATCGCGCGCTGGTCGAGCCCACCGCTCACCACGATCCACCAGCCGCTGCGGGAGATGGGCGAGGAAGCGGTGCAGATGCTGCTCCGCCTGCGCGCGGGGGAGCCCTCGGTGACCCGCATGGAGCTGGCGACCAGCCTCGTCGTCAGGAAGAGCACCGCCCCGCCACCTGCCCACCTCTAGGCGCGCTCCGGGCGCGCCTCCCCTACCGGTCGGGCCGTGCCTGGTCGAAGGCGTCGGCCGCGGGAGCGGTGACGACCTTCGGGAGGGCGCCCGGGTGCTCCCGCGCGAGCCAGCCGACGAGTTCCTCGCGTACGGCGCAACGGGTCGTCCACAGGTCGTCGGCGTCCTTGGCGGTCACGATCGCCCGTACCGTGATGCCGGTCGGCGAGGTGTCGGTGACGGCGAGGTCCCAGCCACGCCCGTCCCAGGTGCCGCACGTGGCGAGGAACTTCTCGAGGTGCGCCCGTGCGAGCGCGACCGGTGTCGTGTGGTCGCAGTGGACGAACACCGCCCCCGTCATCTCCGCGCCGCCGCGCGACCAGTTCTCGAACGGCCGCGAGGTGAAGTACGAGACGGGGAGCGTGACACGGCGCTCGTCCCAGGTCCTGACCGTGAGGAAGGTCAGGGTCACCTCCTCCACGACACCCCATTCGCCGTCCACGACGACGGTGTCGCCGATGCGGACCATGTCGCCGAACGCGATCTGGAAGCCGGCGAAGAGGTTGCTCAGCGTCGACTGGGCCGCCACGCCGGCCACGATGCCGATGATGCCGGCCGAGGCGAGCAGGGACGTGCCGAGGGTACGGAAGGAGGGGAAGGTGACGAGGGCCGCGGCGGCGGCGACCACCCCGACGGCGACGGACACCACCCGCATGATCAGCGTGACCTGCGTACGGACCCGGCGGAGCCGGGCGGCGTCGCGTGAACGTCCGGCGTACCGCGCGTACGAGGACTCGACGACGGCCGCGACCGTACGCACCGTCAGCCAGGCTCCGCCGCCGATCAGACACAGCAGCAGGACACGGCTCACCGCCCCCGCGTGCTCTGCGAGCGGCCCCTCCTCGGGCGCCGCCACCGGATAGGCCCATCTGAGCAGGGCGGCGAGTACGACGACGTACAGCGGTGTGCGGCAGCGGCGCAGCAGCCCCCACAGCGGGGTCTCCGGATGCCGGGCGTCGGCGAACCGCGCCAGCAGGTCCGCCACGCGGCAGACGACGAAGGCCGCCAGCGCCGAGCCGCCGACGGAGATCGCCAGGCGAACTACGGTCTCCATGTGCTCCCCAGTGGATGAGTCGAACGGGGTCGTCCCGTACGCCTCACCGCCGTCGAGCACGCCAAACCTCCCCCCGCCCCGGGCTCTCGGCCTCCTGCCGCGGAGGGTGAGAGTCGCGGACCGGGGTACGCGAGGAACATCCGTCCCCACGGGGGAGGGAGACTAGGGAGGAAACATGGGCCTGGGAGTCTGCATCATCCTGATCGCCGTCGGAGCCATACTCACCTTCGCGTCCGACTGGGAGGTCGACGGGGTCAACCTCGATCTGGTGGGGCTGATCCTCATGGCCGTCGGCATCATCGGCACCGCCGTGTACACGAGCATCCTGCGCCGCCGCCGGGTGGTCGTTCCCCCGGTCGCCCCGACCGTGACCGAGGACGAGCGGCGGGGTCTGCTCTGAGAGGGTCGACGACGGGCCGGGACGGGACGGGCCGGACCTGACACGGCAGCCGGTGACTGGTGCTCGGTCTCCGGTGACCGGTGTCTGGTGCTCGGTGACCTGTGACCTGTGTCTGGTGCTCGGTGTCTGGTGACCCGTGCTCGGTGCCGGCGGACGCGGTGGACGTGTTCGTCCGGTGTCCGCCGGCACCGTGGCGCCGTCCGCGCCGAGGGCGGACGGCGACCGGCCGACCCCCTCAGAGGGTCCGGCAGAGCAGGGCGGCGGGCTTGTTGCCCCTCGCCCAGGCACCGCTGTGCGCGACACCGGCCGCGTACTCGCCGCTGCCGCACTGGCCCTTGTAGTTGCCGAGGGCGAACTCGCCGCCGGGCGCGTCGGCGGGACGGTTGTCTCCGCGGTCGAACCAGAGCGTGCGGCCGGCCTTCGGCAGGGTTCGGGCGGCCTGGGCGCACAGCACGGCGGACACGGCCCGGCCGCGGAGGCTGTAGCCGACCATGAACTGGTCGGCGGGGCACTGGAACTTGGTGTAGCCGCCGGCCCAGTCGCCGTCGGAGACGTGACGCTCGTCGGTCACGACGGTCAGCGCGCCCGCGGGCGCGGCGAGTCCGCGGGCTCCGGTGTCGGTGCACAGACCGCGCCCGCCGTCGTGGGAGAGCCCGACGATCCGCTGGCCGTCGGGGCAGGCCGCCTTGCGGGCGCCGTTGTCCCAGTCGCCCTTCGCGCGGGCGCGGAGGGACTGGACGAGGTCGGCGTGGTCCGTGGTGAGCATGTCCCAGGAGTCGGCGACGGATACGGCACCGGTCCTGCCGGGGGCGTCGACGAGCCGCTGCCAGTGCGGTGTGCGCCAGTCACCGCCGTCGAGGATGCCGGAGCGCCGGCCCTGGCTGTCGTAGTCCAGCAGCTTCCACCGTCCGTGGCCGGTGAAGCCGACCGCGGGCCAGTAGGCGAAGTCGACGTCGTGCTCGATGAGGTAGTCGACGAAGTTCGCGAACCAGGTCCGGCCCTGCGGGTTGGTCTCGTCGGCTCCGATGCCGAACTCGCTGATCCAGACGGGCGCGGTGTAGTGGCGCCGGGTGTCGTCGGCGACGAAGAGGGCCTGACGCTGCAGGGTCTGGAACAGCTCTTCACGGGGGAGTTCCTGGTAGCGCCAGTCGCTGGTCTCGCCCGTGCCGGTCGCGCCGGTGTGGTGGGGGCCGGTGTAGCCGTAGAAGTGGGCCGAGTAGACGAGCTTGTTCGAGGCGACCAGGGTGTGGGACAGCTCGCGGGCCGGTTCGAGGGTGGGCCGCCCGTGCGGGGTGAGGTCGGTGGGGATGCCCTGCCAGTTGATGCCCTCGACGATGACGAGGAGATCGGGGTTGGCCTCGGTGAGCAGCCGGTCGCCGACCCGCTGGGAGGCGGCCCACCAGTCGTGGTCGTTGCCCCAGCCCCAGTTGGCGTCGTCCATGACCGTGCGGCGGACCTCGTTGTAGAGGTCGGCGCCGACGACCCGCTTATCGTCCTTGTAGCGCTTGGCGAGGAAGAGCCAGTCGGCCTCCCACTGAGCGGTGGACTGGCTGGTGTTCCAGCGTTCGTTGCCGTCCAGTCCGCAGCACCAACGGGAGGTGTTGGTGTGGTTGTTGAGGACGACCGCGAACCCTTCGGCGGTGGTGGCCGCGATCACTGCGTCGAAGACCTGGAGCGGGGTCTTCCCCTTGAGGGCCGGGTTGGCCGCGACGGCGGCGTCCGGCACGGCCCGCTGGTCGTGCAGCATCTCGTTGGAGAACGGCAGGCGGATGCTGTTGGCGCCGAGCCGGTGGAAGTCGGCCAGGATGCTCGCGAGCGGTGCTCGGTCGAGGCCCAGGGGCACCTGGTCGGACTTCTCGGCGTCGTGGTGGCTGGCGGGGTCGTTCACGTCTCCGGTGCCGTTGTACGAGCCCTGGGCGCCGTGCCAGTTGACGGACTTGAGCTTGAAGCGGTCCCCGCGGGCGTCCACGACATAGCGGCCGCGGGTACTGAGCGGCGGCTGCCAGCTGTCGGCGAGCAGGGAGCCGGCGGACGAGAGTGCGGGCGTGGGCGTGGGCGTGGGCGTGGACGAGGGCGCGGGCGCGCTGGCGCGGGCCGGTGCGGCGGTGGCCGGGGCCCCGGCGGCGATGAGGGCCGCGGCGAGCGCGACTCCCAGCAGTGACTTCTTCATGAAGGCCTTCGGTGGGTGACGGGTGGGGGCCGTGCCGCAGTATGTTCGCGTAAACAAAGGGCGGCTGACAAGACTTCGTACCCACAAGTAACTGCCACGGGAGGCGAGTTCCCCGGCAGTTCACCATGATGACCACCGCGAGCGCCTCCGGGCGGACGTCCGCCCTATCATCTGTCGGGACCGGCAGGGGGCACCCGCGAACGAAGGGACCGGCATGGCGTCGGTGGTCGAAGGACGTGCGTGGCTACTGCTGTGTCCAGGTCTCGGCCGGGATGCGGAGGGCGCTGCCGGCAGGGACCCGGGTCCGGTCACGTCGTCGCTCATCGCCTCCTTCGCGGCGGAGCTCGGGCATCGGGCCGTGGTGGTCCACAGCAGTCGGCTGGTACTCGGCGTGGAAGGCGGACGGCTCACACTCGCCGACACCGGCGGGCACCCCGTCGCCGCGCCCGCCGTGGCCTACGCCCGTCTGTCGACGCCTCAGCTGTCAGCCGACCGCGAGGTCACCCTGCTGCGGCACCTGGCCGCCATGGGCACGCAGCTGATCAACCCCGCCGATGCGGTCCTCGCGGCGGTGAACAAGTTCTGGCAACTCCAACAGCTCGCCGCCGCAGGCATCCCCGTCCCCGATACCCGCACCCACACCGACGCGCCCCTGGAGCACGTACTCGATGTGGGTGTACCGCAGCCGTGCGTGGTGAAAGCCGTACGCGGCCATCGCGGCCGGCGGGTCTTCCTCGCCGACGACGACAAGGGGCTGCGCGCTGTGGCGGGCAGCCTGGACGACCGGCACCCCTATCTCCTCCAGCGGTACGTCGCCCACTCGCACGGCCGGGACCTGCGCGTCGTGGTGGTCGACGGCCGGGCCGTGGCGGCCGCCGTGCGCACGGCCGGCGACGACCGCCTCGTCTCCAACCTGGCGCAGGGCGGCACCCACACCGTCCGCACCGGTCGACACCCGGACGCGGAGGCACTGGCCGTCGAGGCGGCGGGCGTCATCGGCCTCGGCGTCGCCGGCGTCGATCTCCTCTTCGAAGCCGACGGTTCCTTCACCGTGTGCGAGGTCAACTGCAATCCCACCTGGCGGCCCGACATGCCCGGCATCGCCGAAGCCATCGCCGCGGCCTGTCGCGGCCGCCTCGAAGCAGCAGGCTGAGCGCGCTGCCCCGTCCGGCGCGCGAGCGCGACCGCGTCCACTGCCCCACTCGACCGCAACAGATGGCGGCGCGGCTCTTCGACCGCAGTCGGTGGCGGCGTCGTCCGCAGTGGCGCCTCTAAGAGGCCCCGACCTCCTCGTGCCGGTCGCCGCCCTGCCGGTCGAGTGGCCCGCCGCCGCGTCCCGAGCCGGAGAGATCCTGGAACGCCGACTCGCGCTCGGCGGAGCCTCCTTCCCGTGTATGGGGATCGGCGGACGCTCCTCACAGCTCGTCGACGTGCGGGCCGCCGGACGCGGACGGTCTGCTGGCGGCGAGCCAGGAGAGGGCGGGTTCCGCGGCGGAGCCGGTGTCGACGGTGAGGTGGAGCCGTGTGCCACCTTCGGGTTCGGGGTAACTGCGCTGCTCCGCCCCGGCGAAGGAGTGACGGATCACCTCGGCGACCGCGCGGGCGGCTTCGGGGGTGGCGGCGACGATGCGGATCTCGGCGTGTCCGGCCGAGGGCAGGAGCGCGGTGTCGGTGGGATGCAAGGTGTGTGGTCCCTTCGCGGGCGGGCGAGAGGCCTGGCGGGTGGGTTGTCCCGGGTGTCGGGTGCCCCACCCGCGGCCTTCGGCCGGAGGAGTGGTCTTGGGGGGATCAGAAGGTGATCAGGAGGTCATCAGGAGGCATCAGGGCCAGGTTCCCGTGATCCGACGGCGGGCGGCCTGCCCCGTCGGGATGTCGGACTCCGTCGGCGTGTGAGGGCCGTGGCCGGGGGGCCGGCGAATGGCCGGGAAGGGCTCGCCGAAGTGGTGGGCGGCGATGCGTGCGTCGTGCTGGGCGTTGAGCCGGTGGATCAGGCGCACGCCGAGCGCGATCAGCAGCGCGATCGCGGCGATCGTGATCAGAGTCTCCACGGGGTCACCTCCGCGGGTTTCCGGGCATGGGGATCATCCGCGCGCCGACGACCGGCTGCCGCGGCGGCGGCCGACCGGCCCCGCCGTCGGTCTCCCAGGCGTTCATGCTGCTGCGGGCGTCTCGCATCCGGCGGCCGGTCGCGGCCTCGTCGGACATCAGCGCACCGGCGGCCAGGATGCTGCCGGGTAGGGCGGCGGCGGTCATGAGCCGGGCGGCTGCGGCGGGTTCGGTGTCGGGAGGAATGACCAGCAGGTCGCAGCGGCCGACGGCGTAGGAGAGCAGGATCATCTTGTCGGGATCCTGCTCGGTGAACCAGCCGACGTGAACGGTGTGCCCGGTGACGGCGACCTTGTGCGGGACGACGGGCCAGCGGGTGGGGTTCACCGTGATGCGTGTGATGCGTCCGAAGCGTCCCCCGAGTGCGTCGGCCAAGGGCGGAATCTCGGCGGCGAGGTCACGTGAACGCGGCCACCATGCGCCGTCCAGGAGGCCGGCGAGGGTGGTCTTCGGCGTCAGCGAAAGGCGCGCGGAAAGGGTGGGTGCGACGGTGGTGGTCATGATGCGGACCCGTCTCCGGACCGCCCTGCAGGGCGGTCCAGCGTCTTGATCGCCGGAAACGACGTCCGCGTGGGAGCGGGTGCTCGAGTTACTCCCGGTAAGTTCAGCGTACTCCGCCCGGTGGTCGGACGGGCTCTTCTGCCCAGGTGATGTCCCAGCCGGTATGAACGCACGTCCCAGGGCCTGCAGCACACGGCCCAGGGCCCGCAACGCACGGCCCAGGCCCTACAGCGCACGGCCCAGGCCGACAGCGCACGGCCCAGGGCCTGCAACACACGCCGACAGAGCGTCAGCGGCTCAGCGCCGTGCGGAGCGTGAGTCCGTGGTCGCGCCGCAGCCGGTACAGCTCCCAGCACGACAGGGCCGTCACCGTGACGGGCGCGCCGAGGATGAAGATCACCCGGGCACCCGGCGGGACCTGGTCGTAGGAACCGGTGATCACATCGAGGAGCGCCATCTCCCACACCAGGACGCCGGCGAGGATCGGCGGCAGCACTTCGTGGATGTCGGCCGTGCGGAACACGTGCACCAGGGACAGGCCGATGCCGTAGAGCGCGAAGCCGATCGACCACAGACACAGCACGACGATGAGGATCCGTCCGGGGAGTCCCACGGCGTCGCGCAGGCCTGCCGACTCCGGGGCCATGGCGAGGGCGGAGGTGCCCATGGACGCCATGATCGCCAGAACCGAGCCGACGGGACGCAGGGTCCGGCGCAGGTACTCCCGGCGCAGCCCGCCCCGTGCGGCCGCCACGAAGGCGCCGACCACCACGGGGAAGGTGCAGACGAGAACCAGGACGCTGGTCCAGCTCTGGTCGAGGCGGTCGCTCGCCACGCCCTGGACGTCGTCGGCGCTCGCCACGGCGTTGTAGGTGACCATCAGACCCACCCAGGCGAGGAGTCCGAGGCCGGTCCGCCACAACTGGAGCTTGCGGACCTCCGGGTCGTGGACGATCCCGGGGCGCGACGGGCGGAAGGTCCGCTGGGCGGCGTACAGAGGGTTGTAGAGGCCGCGCAGGATGTTCCGGGCCCGCGAGGGCTCCGCGCGCGGAGGCGGGACCGGTGCGTAGCCCGGGGGGTACGAGTATCCCGGCGGAGGGCCGGAGTGCGGGTACGAGTGCCCCGGCGGAGGGCCGGACTGCGGGTACGGGTAGGCCGGCGGCGGGCCGGACTGCGCGTACGGATGTCCCGGCGGGGGAGCGGACGGGGAGTTCGGATGTCCCCGCGGAGCCACCGGAGGAGCGTACGGGGGTCCCTGCGGCAGGTTCGCACCGCCGCCGCCCGCCGCGTCACCGTACCCACTACTGCCGTAACCGCTCATGCCACGCACCCCCGAGGTCCCGCACGTCCGAACCCCGGCATCCTAGGTGCTGGACGCCTGGCCCAAGGCCGTCGGCCGGGTCCTGGGGACGCCTGGCATCCGGAGGTGCGGGAGATCTGGCGACGTGCGGTCCGGGTGCCGCTGCGGTACCACGGAGTATGACCCTCGAGCACCCTTCCGAGCGGGGAGGCAAAGGGCGAGGCCCGTTCGAACGCCTCGCGGAGCGAGCGTCGAATCTGACGAGTTCCCCTTTGTTCTTCTCGTTCTGTCTGCTGCTCGTCGCGGCCTTCATCGGGGTCCATGCGGCGGGCCTGTCGGTGAGCTGGCAACTCCTGGTCGGGGACACCATGGTGTCGGTGACCCTGCTGCTGTTGGCCCTGCTCAAGAACGCCGAGCGGCGGGCGGACCGGGCTGTCCAGCGGAAGCTCGACGCGATCGCGCTGGCGCTGCTGGAGGAACGCCGACGTGCCACCGGCGAGGTGTTCGACTCGCTCGAGGAGGCCATCGGCATGGACGAGGACACCTGAGGCACGCCGCGACGGCGCGGGCCGCCCCGGAGTGGCACGCTGAAAGGTGAGGGTGCCGACGGGGCTCGGGAGAGCCGTACGGGACGCGGCATCACGTCTGCCGCGGCCGGCGGCGGACGGGCCTGGGAGGGCCGACGACGTGACGCGCGCAGAGTGGCTTCTGACACCCGGCGAACGCGGCAATCCCGCGACGCGCCTCGACACGCGCCGCCGGGACGGTAAGGCCTGGTCCGAGCGGAATCGCGCGCTCGCCCTGGTTCACGGCGCCACGTACTTCAGGGAGCTGCTGGACGCCATCCGTGACATGCGCGCCGGTGACCTGCTCCTGTTCACCGACTGGCGCGGCGATCGCGACGAGCGGCTCGCCGGTCAGGGCACCGAGATCGGCGCGGTGCTGCGCGAGGCGGCCGGCCGGCACGTCGTCGTGAAGGGCCTGCTGTGGCGCTCCCACCTGGACAGTCTCCGGTTCAGCCAGGAGGAGAACCGCCGCCTCGGCGCGGAGATCGAGGAGGCGGGCGGCGAGTGCCTGCTCGACACGCGGGTGCGGCCCGGCGGCTCGCACCACCAGAAGATGGTGGTGCTGCGTCACCCCGGCCGCCCGGAGCTGGACGTGGCGTACGTCGGAGGAATCGACCTCTGCCGCAACCGGAACGACGACGCCACCCACGCGGGCGACCGCCAGTCCCTTCCCTTGGCCTCCGCCTACGGTCCGCACCCGCCGTGGCACGACGTGCAGCTCGCCCTTCGCGGGCCGGTCGTCGGCGACGTCGAGGCGGTGTTCCGCGAACGGTGGGAGGACCCCGCTCCGCTCAGTCGCAGCCCGGCCACCCGCTTGCGGGCACTGATGCACCGGGAGGACGCCGACGCGGGCAGACTGCCGCCGCAGGCCCCCGATCCCGTTCCGCGCGGCACGCACACCGTGCAGGTGCTGCGCACGTATCCGAACCGGCTGTGGCGCGGTTATCCCTTCGCCCCCGACGGAGAGCGGAGCATCGCACGGGGGTACCTCAAGGCGCTGCGACGGGCCCGGGCCCTGATCTACGTCGAGGACCAGTACCTGTGGTCCCCGAGAGTGGTGGCCTCGTTCGCCCGGGCGCTGGCCGACCATCCCGGACTGCTGATGATCGGGGTCATTCCCACCTTCCCGGAACAGGACGGCAGGCTCACCCTGCCCATGAACCTGATCGGGCGGATCACGGCGCTGGACGAGTTGCGTCGGGCCGCCGGCGACCGGGTCGCGGTCTACGGACTGGAGAACCATGCCGGGACCCCCGTGTACGTCCATGCCAAGGTGTGCGTCATCGACGACGTGTGGGCCTCCGTGGGCTCCGACAACATCAACCTCCGCTCATGGACCCACGACTCCGAACTCGGCTGCGCCGTCGTCGACGAGAGCCTGGACCGGCGGAGGCCGCGCGACCCCGGAGGGCTCGGGGACGGCGCGCGGGTCTTCGCCCGAGAGCTGCGCCTCGGGCTCATGCGTGAGCACCTGGACGCGCGAGGGGCCGCGGGGCGGCGGGCGGAAGCGGAGCCGGCCGCGCTGTGTGACCCGGCGAGCGCCTTCGGTGCCTTCGCGGAGGCCGCGGCAGCACTCGACGCCTGGCATGAGGCCGGCCGCGGCGGTCCTCGACCGGCCGGCCGGCTGCGCCGGTACAGGCCCCCGGATCTGTCCGGGGCACAGCGGGCGCTGGCGACTCCTCTGCATCACGTTCTGGTCGATCCGGACGGTCGTCCGCTGCGGTTGCGGCGGCACAACACGTTCTGAAGGCGTGACACGACAGGCCACGACACGACAGGCCACGACACGACAGGCCGCGACGGCGCCGGCACGCCCTTCGACTCGCCCGACCTGGAAGAGGCCCGTGCCGCCGTCGTGTGCCTCGATCCGGCCGATCTCCAGGACCCGTCTCGGCGACAGCCCGGTCGCGGCCGGCCCTGGCAGGGGCCGATGACATGGAGTGCCAGGTTTGTCATTCGGAATGCCGGTCAGAACCCATGTATAACCAATGTTCCCATTCTGGGGAGTGGTCAGTCGTGTCGGACAAGGAGAAGGGCCGCGCCAAGGCCGAGCAGGTCAAAGGCAGGCTCAAGGAGATGGTCGGCCGGGCGCTGGGCAACGAACGCCTGACCGCCGAGGGACGCGCGGAGAAGGCGAAGGGGAACGCCCGCGAGGCCAAGGAGAAGATCAAGGACGTCTTCAAGGGCTGACCCGCTCGTGAGACGGGGCGAACGGCGGTGGCTCCATGAGAAGCGTGGGCGTGGAGGAAGAGCTGCTGCTGGTGCACGCCCGCAGCGGGGAGCCGCTCGCTCTGGCCGGTGCCGTCCTCGCCGCCGCCGACAGGTCCGTGGGCCGCCGGCCGGACGACGAGGGTGAGCCGGAGCACGCCTTCGAGAAGGAACTGCAGAAGGAACAGGTGGAGTTCGCCACCGAGCCGGTGACGGAGATGGGCGAACTCCGGGACGAGATCGTCCGCTGCCGCGCCGAGGCCCGCCGTCACGCCGCCTCCGCGGGCGCCCTCGTCGCGGCCCTGGCCACCTCACCGCTGCCCGCCCGGCCCTCGCTGAACCCGGGCGAGCGATACGCATGGCTCGGCGAGCAGTTCGGCCTGACCGCGCAGGAGCAGCTCACCTGCGGCTGCCACGTCCACGTCTCGGTCGAGTCGGACGAGGAGGGCGTCGCCGTGCTGGACAGGATCCGCCCCTGGCTCGCGGTGCTGGCCGCGATGAGCGCGAACTCGCCCTACTGGCAAGGACAGGACAGCAAGTACGCGAGTTACCGCGGCAGGGTGTGGAACCGGCTGCCCTCGGCCGGTCCGATGGACGTCTTCGGATCCGCCGATCGCTACCACGAACAGGTCCGCGCGCTGCTCGACACCGGCGTCCTGCGCGACGAAGGGATGATCTACTTCGACGCCCGGCTGTCGGCCACCTACCCCACCGTGGAGGTCAGGGTGGTGGACGTGTGCCTCGACGCGTCGACTCCGGTGCTCCTTGCCGCCCTGGTACGGGGCCTGGTCGACACCGCCGCCATGGCCTGGCGGGCCGGAGAGCCGCCCTCCCGCGTCAGCACGAGCCTGCTTCGCCTCGCGGCGTGGCGGGCCGGCCGGTCGGGCCTGGAAGGCCCCCTCCTCCACCCCGAGACCATGCGGGAGGCTCCGGCGGCGGAGGTCGTCCGGGCACTGCACGCCCATGTCCGTGAGGCCCTGGCCGAGAGCGGCGACGACGAGCGGGTCCGAGAAGGCATCGCCGCCCTGCTGGAACGGGGCAACGGGGCCCGTGTCCAGCGTGAGCTCCTGCGTACGCACGGAAGTCTCGCTTCGGTGGTCACCCACTGTGCGGAGATCACGAGCGGCTCCCGAGCCTGAGACAGTCCGCTGAAAGGCTGAGGAGAAGGAACATGACAGCGAAACGAACCGTCTACCACGTCGCACCGTCCGGCGAGCGGGCAGCGGCTGCGGGTGTGAAGTGGCAGGTCGAGGGCCGGGAAGGCCGTCGGCTGCTGCACGAGCCGCACCGGACCCAGAGAGACGCGATCGACTCCGCACGTCGGCACGCCAAGGAGCACACCCCCGCACAGGTCGTCGTCCACGCCCGTGACGGGCACGTCCGAACCGCCTACACCTACGGTGACGCCCCCGTCGCATCCCCTGATGAACGGGGCCGCAGGGCAGGGGAACGCGGCGGTCTCTTCTAGCCGCCGGAGCCAGGACGCCCGGAGGACAGGCCATTTGGGGGGCAGGACTTCCAGGGGAAAGGACAACGTCCTGAACCTCCTCGTTTCACTGTCCGCCGGGCGGAGGAGCGGTAACTAGGCTCGTGCCGTGGAACAGCCTGAGCACCACGCCGAAGGCGCGGGACCGTTCACCACCCGGCTCACCTGGCACCACCCCGAAGGGGGGACGGTCGTATGGGAGTCGCGGCCCGCGCGCAAGCGCGGGGCGCTGTCCGTCCGCGACCCCGGGGGCACGGTCGTCATGTCCCCGACCGCCGACGCCGAGGCGCTCGATCGCCTCCGGAGGCTCAATTCCGTCGCATCGGGTGCGTTCTTCCTCGGCGGAACGCTCTTCGCTCTCGGCGCCGGGGTCGCCCAGTTCGGCTCGGGCGACCCGGCAGAGAGCGCCTCCATCTACCTGGTCGGCGGGCTCTTCTTCACCATCGGCGGCTACACCGCGCTCCTGCAGGTGCTGAACGCGCCTCGCCACGCCCCGGCGGGCGGCCCACTGGCAACGGTCGGATGGCGGTGGTGGGGGTACGAGCCGATGCGTCTGGACTGGCTCAGCACGTTCGTGCTGTTCGCCGGGACGCTCGTGTTCGGAGTCAACCTGCTGGACTCCTTCCTGCAGGGGCTCAGCGTCCAGCAGACCAACCGACTGATCTGGGCTCCCGATGTGGTCGGCTGCGTGCTCTTCCTGGTGTCGGGTCATCTCGCGTTCGCCGAGATCTGCCATCGCTCCCGGCCCTGCCTGCGCTCGCGCAGCCTCGGTTGGTGGGTGGTGGCGGTGAATCAGTTCGGGTCGGTGCTCTTCATGGTCTCCGCGCTGGCCGCCTTCACCCGGCCCACGACCCAGAGCCTGGTCAACGCCGACATCGCCAACTGGGGGACGTTGTGCGGTGCGCTGTGCTTCGCGCTCGGTGGCGTACTGCAGGCCTTCGAACGTCCCTAGGCCTGTCGGACCGGCTTGTTAGGGTCGGCCTCATGACGATCGAGGGGGCGCACTCCACGGCGCACACGACCGCGCACTCCACGGCGCACACGACCGCGCACTCCACGGCGCACACGGCTGCGCACAGCGCGACGCACACCACCGCACACACCACAGCGCACACGACCGCGCACACCACCGCGCACGGCGCCGCCCCGCGCCCGCTCGACCGGCTCGTGGGCGACGAGTTCGGCGCCTGGTGGACGGACGACTTCGCCCCGTTGGCGGAACGCTTCCCCGAATGCTTCCTGCTGCCCGGCGGTTCGGACTCCCGGCGCGTCCTCGCGGTCACCGAACCCGACGAGGAAGGGGAGTATCCCGTCCTCGCCCTCGACATGGACGACCTGCCGTTCGTCGGACTGATGTACCCCGGATTCGATGTCTACCTGGCCGATACCGCCGGCCTCGTCGAGCGCGACACCGGCTCCTACACGTCGCTGTTCCGCCACGACGCCTATGGGCCCCGGATGCGCCGCCACGCAGCCCACTGCCTCGACGGTGAGGTGTGCGCCGAGTACCCCTTCTGAGACCGCACCGGCCTTTCTCCTCCCCGGCGTCCCCGTTCTCTCGCCCGCCTCTTCCGGCACCCGCGTGCCCGCGCGCGGCGTGCGCGACGCTGTGGACGGGCTCAGACTGGACAGCGTGAGCAGCCGGACAGAGCCTGATCCGCAGCCGCACCCCGCGCAGCAGAAGGGTGGACGGCTCCCGAACGAGACCATGGCACTCGCGGCGATGATGTTCGCGGTGGCGATGACCTTCATCGACCAGACCATCGTCTCCATCGCCGCCCCCGACATCGTGCGCGAACTGGGACTCTCCAGCTCGGGCATGCAATGGGTGGTCAACGCCTATCTCCTCTCCCTCGCCGCGTTCTTCGCCCTCGGCGGCCGGCTGGCAGACCTGTACGGGCCACGGCGCATCGTCATCATCGGCACCCTCGTCTTCGTCATCGCGTCGGTCCTCTGCGGGTGCGTCCCGTCCGGCGACTACGCCCAGCCGTGGCTCATCACCTTCCGGGCCGTGCAGGGTCTCGGCGCGGCACTGCTCTTCCCGGCCGCCCTGGCCGTGGTCGTGGCGGTGTTCCCCGTCGAGCGGCGGGGCAGGGCGCTTGCCCTGTTCTTCGGGATCTCCGGAGCGCTGACCGCCGTCGGCCCGCTGCTCGGCGGCTGGCTCACGGCCTCGTGGACCTGGCGCGCCGTCTTCTGGGTCAACGTGCCGGTCGCGGTCATCGCCCTGATCCTCACCGCTCTCGCGCACATCGCGGACCGCCCGCGCCCCGGAACTCTCGACGTGCCCGGCGCCGTTCTCGTCGCCGCCGGCATGGGCCTGAGCGTCCTCGGCTTCCAGCAGGCCTGGTCGTGGGGATGGGGGAGCTGGGCGACGTGGCTCTGCGTCGTCGGCGGCCTCGTGATCCTGTACGTGTTCGTACGGTACGAACGCGGCGTCCGCCACCCGCTGATCGACCTGCGGGTCTTCCAGGACAAGGCGTTCACGGTGGACGCGGCCGTGCTGTTCTTCGCGATGCTCGCCTTCGTGCCGGTGTTCTTCTTCTCCTCCGTCTACGCGCAGGTGTCCCTGAGCGCCTCGCCCAACCAGGCGGCGCTCTTCCTGCTGTACTTCTTCGTCGGCTTCGCCCTCGCCTCCCAGTGGGGCGGCCGGATCCTCGACAAACGGGGCGCGCGCCCCGCGCTGAAGGCGGGAACGATCCTGGGCGCGGTCGGCTTCGCCCTGTGGGCCAACGAACTGACGAACCTGTCCATGCACGACCAATGGCCGTACGCGGCCCTCGCCGGCGCGGGAATCGGCTTCATCCTGGCCCCGGCGTCGACGGACGCGGTCAACCGGGCCATCGGAACCTCGTACGGCGAGGTCACCGGTATCACCCAGACCGTCCGCAACTACGCGGCGAGCATCGGCCTTGCGGTGTTCGGCGCCCTGCTGTCGCGGGCCATGACGGAGAACGTCACGGACACGCTCCGGGCCCGGGGCATCGACCCCGCCACCGCGGACCAGGTCGCACGCGGCATCACCGACTCCGTCTCCGGCCACGGCGATGCCACCCCGCCGACCGGCACCGGACAGGTCGCCGAAGCCACTCGCGACGCCATGTCGTCCATCCAGATGGACTTCGCCCAGGCCAACCAGTGGGTCTTCTACGGCATGGCCGTAGCCCTGGGCCTCGGCTTCCTGTGCGCCGTCCGCCACCCGGGCGACCGCGCCGTCCCGAAGGAACCGGAGCCGACACCCCCGGTGTGAACCAGGCGCCGTAGCTCCTGCGGCCCGTCGTCCCGGAGGCCGCCCGGGCCGCCTGGGCGGAACGGGTTCGGGGTCGTCACCCGCGGTCAGGCCGCGGCCTCGTGGCGCGCGCGGTGGGTCCGTGTGTCGGCCAGGCTCGTCGCCCGCCGTACCGCATCGGTGGAGGCGGCCAGCAGCGGCAGCCGGACGGCCGGGCTGGGGATGCGGCCCTGGGCGTGCAGGACGCCCTTGATCACGGTCGGGTTGGGCTCGGCGAAGAGCGCGGCGGACAGCCGGGCCAGCTCGGCTCCCAGCCGGCGGGCCGGTGCGGCCTCGTCGCGCCGCCACAGCGAGATCAGTTCGGCGAAGTCAGCGGTGCGGACATGGGCCGACGCCAGGATCCCGCCGTGGGCGCCCGCCGCGAGCAGCGGCGAGATGACGGCGTCGTCGCCGCCGAGCACCGCGAAGCCCGGTGCCGTCGAGCCGAGCAGGTCCATGGTGGATCCGTCGATCGCACCGGTCGCGTACTTGACCGCGACGACCTCCGGCAGGTGCCCCAGCGCCTTCAGGGCGCTGGTGCCGAGGGGCTGACCGGTGCGGTACGGGACGTCGTAGACGACCAGCGGGAGGCCTCCGTGTTCGGCGAGTGCCGTGAAGTGCGCCAGCGTTCCCGCCTCGCCGGGCCGGGTGTAGGGCGGCGCGGGGACCAGCGCCGCGGCGACGTCACCGCTTTGGGCGAGGTCCCGCAGTGTCGTGATGGCGGCGGCCGTGTCATTCGTGCCGACGCCGACGATCAGCGGAGCTCCGTGTGCCCGGCAGGCGGCCGAGCAGATGCGGACCACGGCCCGCTTCTCCTCCGTGGTCAGCGTGGCCGCCTCCGCGTGGTGCCGAGGGCGACGAGACCGCGTGCGCCGGCCGACAGGGCCTCGTCGGCGAGGCGGGCGAGCGTGTCCGGGGCAAGGCGCAGGTCGTCGGTGAACGGAGTCACCAAGGGGACGAACAGGCCGGTGAGGTTCGCTTCGGGCTTCATGCGACCAGCCTCACCGACACCGACCCGGTAGATCCAGCTCACATTTCTTCGCTCATGCGTAAGGTGATCTTATGCTTGATGTGCGACGTCTCCACCTGCTCCGCGAACTGCAGCGACGCGGCACCATCGCGGCCGTGGCAGAGGCGCTCACCTTCACCGCGTCGGCCGTCTCCCAGCAACTGGGTGTCCTCGAACGCGAAGCCGGTGTGCCCCTGCTGGAACGAAGCGGCAGGCGGGTGGTGCTCACGCCCGCGGGCCGCACCCTCGTCACCCACGCCGACGCCGTTCTCGAACGCCTCGAACGCGCGGTCTCCGAGCTGGCCGGGGCGCGCGAGGGCATCGGGGGACCGCTGCGGATCGGGACGTTCCCCTCCGGCGGCCCCGCGATCGTGCCCGGGACGCTGGCCGAACTGGCCCTGCGGCACCCCGCGCTGGAACCGATGCTGCAGGAGATCGACTCGGCGCGAGTCTCCGACGCCCTGCGCACCGGCGAACTCGACGTGGCCCTCGTCCACGACTACGACTTCGTTCCCGCCTCACCGGACACCACGGTCGATCAGGTGCCCCTGCTGGACGAGCCGATGTACCTGGCCACGGCCGAGGCCGCCGACGACAGGCCTCCCGCCAGCGGTTCGGCCGCCCACCCCGGCACCCTGGCCGAACTGCTCGGACCGTGGGCCACGACCCCGTGGATCACCGCCCGGGACGGTACGACCGGTCACGCGATGGCCGTACGCGCCTGCCAGGCGGCCGGCTTCCAGCCGCGCATCCGCCATCAGGTCAACGACTTCCGTACCGTCCTGGCGCTGGCCGCGATCGGGCAAGGCGCCGGATTCGTACCGGAGATGGCCACCACGCCCACCCCCGAAGGCGTGGTCCTGACCCGGCTGCCCCTCTTCCGCCGCTCGAAGGTCGCCTTCCGCGCGGGCGGCCGCACGCACCCGGCGATCGCAGCCTTCGTGGCGGCGGCCCGCACGGCGGTGGGCACCGCGGACGGTGCCTCCTAGTCGGGGACGGCGGCCGTCCCGGCGGCGGTGGCACCGCTCCGCCGCCACGGCGGCCCGCAGGGCCGTGTCCGCCGCCACCTCCCGGCTCGGGCCGACGGATCGGTACGTTCCACCGGCTCCCGCCCTGGGCATAGTGGTGGGGTGATCACCAAAAGTGGCGAGGCCGACGAAGGCCGCGACGCCGGCAGCGCGGGCACTGAAGGCGCCGGTGACGAAGAGGCACAGGTCATCGTGGTGGGGGCGGGTCCGGCGGGTTCCGCCGCCGCGGTGCACCTCGCGAGGGCGGGGGTGGACGTGCTGCTCCTGGAGAAGGGCGGTTTCCCCCGGGAGAAGGTGTGCGGCGACGGGCTGACACCACGCGGCGTGTACCAGTTGGTGCGGATGGGCATCGACATCGACGCACCGGGGTGGATGCGCAACAAGGGCATGCGCTGGGTCTGCGGCGGCCACCAGGCGGAGCTCGACTGGCCGCGCCTGGGTGCCCTTCCCGATTTCGGACTCACCCGCAGTCGGCACGACTTCGACGACCTGCTCGCCACTCACGCCCGCGCCACCGGAGCGCGCCTCCGTACCCATGTGAAGGTGACGGGCCCGCTGACCGACCGGGCAGGACACGTCATCGGCGTGACCGCCTCCCGCGGACCGGGGCAGGAGCCGGTCCGCTACCGGGCGCCGTTGGTGATCGCCGCCGACGGAGCCTCCGCGCGCACGACCCTCGGGCTGGGGTTCGAACGAGACGCCAAGAGGCCCGTCGCGGCCGCTGCCCGGCGGTACTACCGCAGCGAGGCCCGTACACATGACCCCTACCTGGAGCTCTGGGCCGACCTGCGCTGTCCTCGTACCGGACGGGATCTGCCCGGATACGGGTGGGTGTTCCCCCTGGGGGACGGGCGCGTCAACGTGGGCCTCGGTGTCCTGCCGCAGCACCGGCGGCGCAGGCCGGTGGACCTGCGGGCGGCGCTGGACCACTGGCTGCCCCGCCTGCCCGCGGACTGGGGGCTGGACGAGGAGACCGCCGACTCGCCCCTGCGCAGCGCGCCGCTGCCGATGGGACTGAACCGGCGCCCGCAGTACCGGCGGGGTGTGCTGCTCGTGGGCGACAGCGCCGGCATGGTCAGTCCGTGGAGCGGCGAGGGCATCGCCCAGGCCATGGAGGCCGCCGAGGTGGCGGCGGACATCATCGCCCTGGCACTGGCCCGTCCGGCCGGACCGCGCCGGGAACACGCCTTGCACCAGTACCCGGCCGAGATCCAGCGCCGATGGGCGCGCTACTACCGGCTGGGCAACCTCGCCGGGGATCTGATCTTCTCGCGCTACGGCTTCCGGCCCGTCCTCCACCCCCGTGTGATGGCCTCGCCCCACGTCCTGCGCACCCTGGCCCGCCTGCTCACCCATGTCACCGACGAGCCCGCACACGACACCATCGACGCCGTCCTCCACGGGCTGCTGCGCCTCGTGCCCACCCCACGGAGGTAGACCCGCCGTACCGACCGTCGTACCGACCGCTGTACCGACCGTCGTACCGACCGCTGTACCGACCGTCGTACCGACCGCTGTACCGACCGCCGTACCGACGTCGTGCCGACCGCCGTGCCGACCGTCGTGCCGGGCGTTCCGCGGGCTCAGACGCGGACGATGACGAGGGCGATGTCGTCGCGGGCTCCGCTGGCGACGCCGAGTCGCGCGAGCAGCGCGTCGGCCAGCTCGGCCGGATCAAGGGTGGCCAGGTCACCCAGGGCGTTGGTGAGCCGGTCCAGGCCGGTGTCGATGTCCTCGTCGCGGCGTTCGATCAGCCCGTCGGTGTAGAGGACGAGGGTGTCACCCGGGCGGTAGGGGGAGCCGGCCTGCGGTCGGGGAACGTGCTCGGGTCTGGCTCCCAGCGGCGGGTCGGTGGCCTGGTCCAACAGCTCGCACGTGCCGTCCGCGTGCAGCAGCACCGGCGGCGGGTGCCCGGCGCTGGAGTAGACGAGCAGTTTGGAGCGGGTGTCCACGAGGACGCTGACCGCGGTCGCGGCGAGCGCGCCGTCCACGGAGCGGGCGTACATGCCCAGCACTTCCAGGGCCCCGGCCGGCCCGGCCACCGCCCGACTGGCCGCGGACAGCGCGCTGCGGAGCATGCCCATGACGGTGGCCGCCTCCAGCCCGTGCCCGACGACGTCGCCCACCGCGACGGTGAACCGCCCCTCGGCCAGGTCGACGGCGTCGTACCAGTCGCCGCACACGTTCAGCGAACCGATCGCCGGCAGATAGCGCACCGCCACGTCACTGTGCCGGGCCAGGTCAGGGGAGTGCAGCATCGCCTCCTGCAAGGTGACGGCGACCTCCCGCTCCCGGGCGTGCGCCGCCCGCAGCTCCTCGTTCAGCCGCTGCAGCTCCCGCGCGCGGGCGTACAGCTCGGCCTCCATCCCCTCCTCGCGCTCGCTCATCCGCCGCCCCTCGTTCCGGCCCCGGAACCGGCGGGACCGCATGAACGCCGTCACGTCCTCCACGCGGTGGATGATCCAGGCGACCCGCCCGTCCGCGTTCTTGACCGGGGTGTTCACCGGGGACCACCAGCGTTCCTCGAACACACCGGGCTGCGAGACGACGGGGATGTCGTACTTCTGCACCGCCATGGTGTCGGCCTCACCGGTGGCCAGCACCCGCCCCAGCGACGCCCCCAGGTTCTTCACCCCGTCCGCGCCCGGGTCGTCGGGGTTGTCGGGGAACGCGTCGAACACGTGCTGCCCGAGCAGATCCTCCCGGGTGCGGCCGGTCGCCCGCAGGTACGCATCGTTCACATCCACGATCAGCAGATCCGGTGCCAGTACCAGATACGGGCTGGGCGTCGCGGCGAACAACGCACTGTGGTCGATCTCCGGCCTCACAGACCTTCCGATCCTCGTCCCGAGAGGAACCCCCTCCGACCAGCGTACGCAGCGCTCCCGCCGACCGCGCCCCAGCAGGCCTGTCCGGCGGGACCGGCCGGCGTCACCCGGCCACTCCACTGCGGTGGCCGGGCGGGTGGGGTGGGCGTTGCATGGGAGGCAGCGCGGTCCACCCGTCTCGTCGAATGGGCGGTCACACAGTGGTTGGTGAAGATCATCCGGACAGCCTGTCCACCCCCGAGGGCCTCGGGGGTGCCGTCCTGGACGCGCTCTTCTCCCAGTCCCCCATGGGCCTGCACGTGTACGACCAGGAGCTGCGCCTGGTACGGGTGAACACGGCGGCCCGGCTGATGCGGGAGTTCCCGGCCGACCGGCTGCTCGGCCGTACGCTCCCGGAGATCCTGCGGTCCTTCGACATCACCGACCCCGCGGCCGTGGAACGGGCCGCCCACCGGGTGCTGGAGACCGGCGTGCCCGAGCTCGACATGAGGATCCGGTTCCGCGACCGCCGCGTCCCTCTGGCCGAAACCGTCTCCTCGGTGTCCGGGTTCCGGCTGCAGCGGGCCGACGGCACCGTGCTCGGGCTCGCCGCCGCACTGACCGACATCACCGCCCGGGTGCGGGCCGAAGCGGAGGTGCGCCTGCAGAACGAGGCGGCCGCGCGGATCGGAACCACGCTCGACATCTTCCGTACGGCGGCCGAGTTCTGCGAGGTCGTCTCCCCGGCCCTGGCCGACACCGTGACCGTCGACGTCTACGACGTGGTCCTGGGCGGCCGGGCTCCCATCGCGGACGCTCTCGACCGGGACCAGACCGTCCGACGCGTGGGGTACCGCTCGGTCGCCGGACCGGACCAGGACGGCGTCCCGGCCGTCGGCGAGGTGGACGTGTACCCGCCGGGCACCCCCTACCGAACCGTCCTGGACACCCTGGCCCCGAAGCTGATCCGACGCCTGCGTCCGGACGCCCACTGGCTCGATCCGAGGCGTCGGCGTGACGCCCGGATCCTGAGCGCACGGACGCATTCCATGCTGCTCGTTCCGATCCGAGCCCGGGGTGTGGTGCTCGGCCTGGCCTGTTTCTACCGCTGGCGCGAACCCGCCCCGTACGACCACCGGCACCTGAGGCTCGCGCAGCAGCTCACCACCCACGCGGGCCAGTGCCTGGACAACGCCCGTCTCTACGGGCGCGAGCGCTCGGCCGCCCGCATCCTGTCCGGTGGCTTCGCCCAGGCGCAGGCCTCCGTCGTGACGGCCGTCGAACTCGCCCGCACCCACCTGCCGGCCGGCACGGGCGGCGGCTGGTCCGACGCCATCTCCCTCTCCGGGTCCAGGGTCGCCCTCGTGGCGGGCGACACCACGTCCGGGACTTCGCGTCCGGCGGCGATGAGCGAGCTCCGCGCGGCGATCGAGGCGCTCGCCGACCTCGACCTGCCGCCGGAGGACATCCTCCAGCGGCTTCACGACCTCGCGAGCCGCCCGAGCAGCCCGCCGGACACGGCTGCACCGGACGCCGGTGACGGAACGCCCGCCACCTGCCTCTGCCTCGTCTACGACCCGGTCACCCGGCTGTGCACCGCAGCGAGCGCGGGACACCCGCCACCGGTTCTGGTGCATCCGGGCGGTGCCGTCGAACTGCTGGACGTCGCGGCCGGACCACCTCTCGGGCAGGGCCTCGCGGAGTACGCGCTCACGCGACGCGTCCTGCCCGAAGGGAGCACCCTGCTGATCTGCAACACCGCTCTGCTGACCGCGGCCGGCGGCCCGGAAGCGCTGCTGAGCCGGCTGACCGACCTGTTCGCCGAACCGCAGCCCTCTCTTCAGGCCATGTGCGACAGGTGCGCCGAGGTCCTCGCGCCCGAGCAGCCGCTCCGGGACGCCTACCTGTTGCTGGCCCGCACCCGCACGTTGGGCGACTCCCGGACGAGGGCGTGGACCTTTCCCAACCGTCCGGAGAGCGCCGGGCAGGCGCGCAGGAGGGCCATGGACCAACTCGCGGAATGGGGACTGGCCCAGGACGTCATCGACGACACCGCCCTCGTCGTCAGTGAGCTGGTCACCAACTCCGTGCGCTACGCGAAGGGGCCGATCCAGTTGCGCCTCATCCGCGACGGCGCGCTCGTGTGCGAGGTCACCGACGACAGCAGCGCAAGTCCGCACCTTCGCCGCGCCCTGGACGCGGACGAGAACGGCCGGGGCCTGTTCATCACCGCCCACCTCACCCAGCGCTGGGGCGTGAGGCCCTCAGAACGAGGCAAGACGCTCTGGGCGGCACGAACCCTCCCCACGGCCCCGCCCCTCGGTCACGACCCCGCCGCCGGGACGTGACCGGGGCCGGACGCCACGGAGGAACGCTCTTCCTTGCCGTGGGCGAAGACCTGGGCGTCGATCAGGACCTCCTCGATCCGCGGGCCCGGCGCCGTGCGGTGAGGAAGCCGCCCGCCACGGTGGCTCCGACAGCCAGGGCGAGGCCTATGCCCACGCTGAGACCGGACGGACCGGATGCTCCACCGATCCCCGCCCGGGTACCGCGACTCGGGACGACGGGGGCCGGCTGAACGGCACCGGCACTCGGATTCACCGGTGAGACGGCGGTAGCGCCCGGGTCCACCGGCGGCACGGGCCCAGGCACGGCGCCTGTGCTGCTGCGCCTGGGAAGTGCCTCACAGGCGAGCCCGTCATCAGGTCCCTGATCCTCGTCGAGCCGGTTCGGGTCGCTCGGGTCCCGGTCGAACTCCGCCTGGGCGTCCTCCTGGAATCGGAAGTTGCGACAGTCGAGGTCCTGGGCGTGAGCGACGCCGGACAACGGGGCGAGAGAGGCGATCGCCAGGGCTATGCCGGCGACCATGCTGCGACTGCTCATCGGAAGTCCTCCTGGGGGCCGTGCAAGCGTCATCCCACGCTATGAGCGGCCCCTGCCCGGAGCGCGCTGCGCTAGGCCAAAGGAGAGACATCCTGTGTGTCCGACCGGGTCGTCGCGGTCGACTGCAGCGAATCGAGCGGGAGCAGGAGCGGCGGAAGGTAGAGGTGATGGCCGAGGCCGACACGGGTGTCGAGGTCCATTGCCTCGTGGACCTCGTGGACCTCGTGGACCATCTGAGGTCTCAGGTGTCCACGCCGTCCCTTCTCGGATCGGAGGCACGCTCAAGGCCACAGGGTGCCCCCGCCCCCGCCCCGGCCCTCGCTCACGGGGCCGGGTCGGTTGGCGGTGGGGCGGATGTCGTGCGGCGGATGGCGACGACGGCCGCGTCGTCGTAGAGGTGTGCGTGGACGTGGGCCAGTAGGTCGGCCTGGAGATGACGCAGGAGTTCGTCGGGGTCCTCCGTGGTCCACTGTGGCGCGCGCTCGGTGAAGGGGTAGAAGCGGCCCTCGGTGTCGCGTGCCTCGATCACGCCGTCGGTGTAGAGGAGCAGCAGGTCGCCGGGCTCGAACGGGAACGTCTGGACGTCGTAGTCGGCGATGCCGAAGGCCCCGGCCAAGCCGATCGGCAGGTGGCTCGCATCGGCCACGAGCGGGATGAGCCGATCGCCGCGGAGGATGAGCGGCGGCGGGTGACCGCAGCTGATGAGGTGGACGACCGGCTCGTGGTCGGGGATGTCGAGCAGCAGGGCGGTGGCGAAGTCCTCAACGGTGTCCTGCTCTGTCCGTGACCGCCACTGTCCGGTGTCCCAACGGAACGCGGCGTCCAGATGGACGGCGAGACGGGGAAGGGTGGCCTGCCGATGGGCGGCCGCTCGGAAGGCTCCGAGCAGCAGGGCGGTGTTGCTGATGGCCCCCAGACCACTACCGCGCACATCGCCGATGAGGAGCCGGGTGCTGTGGTGGGCGGTGCGTGCGACCGCGTACAGGTCTCCGCCCAGCTCGGCTTCCTCCTCGGCGGGGATGTACAGGCCGGCGATCCGCAGGGGGCCGGCACGTGCGGGCAGCGGCTGCAACAGCACTCTTTGGGCCGCCTCGGCCACCGACCGCACCTGGTGCAGCTGTTGCTCGCGCCGGTCCCGCACCACACACACGGTGACGCAGACGGCCGAGACGACGATCAGGGCAGCGATCTGGGCCTGGATGTTGGCGGTGCCCGAGACCCCCCTGAGCACGCCGATCAGCACCTGGGCGGCCACCGCAAGAGCCCCCATGGCCGCCGTCGTACGGGCGCCGCCGAACGCCACCGTGATCGCGGGCGCCGCCACGAGCAGGGGACCGAGGTGGACGTGAGGCGGAGACAGCACATCCACCACGCACACGGTGACGATCAGCCCGAGCGGGATCACCAGCAGCGCGGGTGCGTGCCCCTGCTGCCAGGACCGCTGGACGCCGGATCGTGCTCGAAGGGTCATGCGCCAAGCCTTCCATCCGCCTCCGCAGGGTGAGGACGCGGCGCTCCGGGGACCGTGGCGGTGCGACGATCGTTGTCGGGGCCCAGATGGAGATCCGGCACTGTGCCGTACGGTCCGGCTGACGGGGGCTGCCCGGTCATACGGGCCCACCTGCCACGTGCCAGGTGCCAGGTGCTACGTGCCATGTGCTAAGTGCGTTGCATCCAGAGCGCCTTGGCGGCGGCGGGAGCTTCGATGAGCAGGATCCCGCCCCGAGGGTGGTCACCATCGGCTCGATCACCCACAGGAACGCGCACCTCGACTTCGACGACCTCATGTCACGCCACGCCTACCAGGCCGGCCGCGCCTACCGCCGCCGCCGACCCCGGGACGGGCCGACGACTCTGGGCGGAGGCCGAAGAACTGACCGGCGTCACCTACCTCTGACGCGTACCGACGGGTCCCGAGGCCACGACGGCTACGTGACCGTATCGGCGGGGTGAGCGCGGGGCCGGAGGCTCGGCGGCCTGTCACGAACCCTCGCGTTGCGGTGTCGACGCGCGCCGCTCAGCAGTTCCGGATGGACCACACGGGCGTCCAGTCGTACGTGAAGGGCGTGGGCTCCGGCAGGACGACGTCCAGCACCTGGCCGTTCTGGCCGTAGAAGAACGCGGCGGCGCCGACCTGGTTGTTCACCACCTGGCCCACGCCGTTCCAGTGGGACAGGGAGTACTGGTGGCACCGGTAGAGGAAGAAGACCTTGTACTTGCCCACCACCGGGTCCCAGACCCCGGTGCAGAGATTCCCCGACGCGCACGTGACGGGGCTGCCCGACGACGTGTGCACGTAGTCCGCCCAGGGCGAGACCGTCGGCGACACGGCCGCCACGGCACGTGAGGACGGGCCCTCGCCCCGCGGCGCCGGCGGCATGACCATGGTGTGGCCGCCGCCCTCGCGAGGCGCGTCTGAGCCCGCCGCTTGGGCCGGGCCCGCCGCGAAGGCGGACACCAGCACCCACAGGAGGGCACCGACCACACCGAGGGTGGAACGCCAGGTACGCGACATCGTCACTCCTTCTCCGGGAATCCCCGGGTTCACTTCTGACTCGTGCACAGCGGTACGTCCGGCATCTGGTTGTCCGGATGGCTGATGTAGATGTTGGTGACGTAGCCCCCGTGCTGCGGCAGATACGCCCACCAGTCGTTGGTGTACGGCGGGACGGAGACGAGCTGCCCCTTCTTCTGGCAGCCCACCAGCACCTCCACGCCGGCCGGGAGCCGGGTCAGCAGGTTGTCCCCGACGACCGGTTCCGTCCGGACGGCGACGTCCTGACCCCATGTCCCGTACCACTTCCCCTTCGGCGCCGTTCCGCCGGGAACGTTCAGGGAACGGGTCAGCCGGCCGAGGTCGGTGTACGCCTTTCCGTACGACGTGCCGTCCGGGTGCAGGGTGAGGACGGCCACGATGGAACGGTCACCGGCCCCGACGGTGCCGGTCGTGTGCAGCGCCGGTCGGCTCAGGTCGACGCTCGCGCCACCCGCGCCGGCGGACGCGGGGGCCGAGGCGTCGATGCCACCGGCCGTAGTCGTGCCCGCGGAGCCGCAGTTCCCCTTCGCGTACCTCCCCGACCAGCCCTGCTTCACGGCCCACGGGCGGTCGAACGCGCCGGCGATGCCGAAGTGCTGGTCGAAGGAGTCCGACGCGCACCGGGTCGACTGGCGCAGACGCTCCATGACGAAGTCACGAACCGGCGCGGGAGCGGACTCCAGGATGTGCCGGTAGGTCTTCACGGTGTCGCGGGCCGACATGGCCGTGTAGCCCCAGTACCCCTCGTAGCCTGCCGGTGGGGGAGCGGTGTCGGCGAGCCCGAGCCGCGTGACCATGCGCTCGACGATCGCCGGCCCGCCGTAGGCCGACCAGTAGTGGTTGGCGGCGGCGTCCTGACTGCTGCGGAGCATGGCGTCCAGCCGTGTGCGGTCGGCGGCCGGGATGGTGTCGGGGCTGCGGTTCCACAGGAAGTCGAGGGTGATCAGGAGCTTGACGACCGACGCGGACCGGAACGTGGCGGCCGGGGCTAGCTGTTCGGTGAACGTCCCGGTCTGCCGGTCGAACACGGCCACGCCCGCCGTGACCCCCGCGGGCACCTGGGGGCTCGCGGGTGTGACCGACTCGGAGCCACCCGCCGGTTCCGTCGCGGCCGCGACGGAGTGCGGGAGCACCGCACCGGTGAAGGAGAGGGAGAGGAAGGCCGCGGTCGCGGCGAGCAGGCGCCGAGGCGTACGGCGAGCGGTGGTGTGGGAGTGCCTGGCGATGCGGAGCATGACGTGAGGGGTCCTCGCTTGGTGTGAGAGCGGGCTGCCCGGATCTCGTAGAGGTCGGCGGACCAGGGCGGCGGGACCGCGGCGCGGAGCCCCTGGCGGGACGCGAGGGGCTCCACCGGAGCGGGCCGGGCGGACGACTCCCGGCGGCCTACGGGATGTTGCACTCCGTCATGCCGGGCCAGGGATCGGTCGACGTCCACACGTCGACGGCGGGGATGAAGCCCCACCCGTGATGGCCCTCGCGACCGGGAGCGATGCGGTCACCCATGGTGTAGTACCAGATGTTGTTGCCGCCGCTGTGCGCGGCGCCTCTGCCCCAGCACACGAACCAGCTCGTCGACGTGTCGATCCAGCCGATGGCCGAGCAGGCGGAGATGAAGCTGGCGCAGCCGTACAGCGGGGCACCGGCACGATTGCCGCACACCCAGTCACGCATCCAGGTGCGCCCCGTGTACGCGTCGTAGTGGCTGACGTTGCGCGCGGTGCACGACGCCTGGGCCGCGAGGGGCGCGGCCCCGGCGGTGGGCGGCGCGCTCGGCACCGCGCGGGTGGTCGTGCCGGCCTGCGGCGACGACGCCTGAACGGCGCCGGCGCTGAACAGCACGGCCAGGAGGGCGGCGAGCATCGCCACCGCTCGTCTCACAGACATGTTTCGGCCCCCGTTGTCGAGAAAGCAATGGTCGGACGGCCCTGCGGAACCGAGGAGTGTTCACGGGGCGTCGCTTGAGAACCGAGCCTTCCACTCGCACTCTGTTCATGTCATCGCTTGTGGCCATGCGACATGAAAGAGGATCGATAAGGGATTCATCATGGTTACTGGCGAAACGGCCGCTGGTGGCGCCGCGCCGACGGGCCCCGACCCGCGGACGCCGAGCGCCCATCAACTCCGTCTGTTCGTCGCCCTCGCGGAGGAACTCCACTTCTCGCGCGCCGCCGCCCGGCTGTTCATCACACAGTCGGCGCTGAGCCAGCAGATCAGAGATCTGGAAAGGCGGCTCGGGGTGCGGCTGTTCGACCGTTCGAGCCGGGCCGTGACGCTCACCCCGCAGGGCCTGGTCCTGTTGGCGGACGCGCGCAGCGTGGTGGCGGCCATGGACCGGCTGAGCCGCAGCGCTTCGACCCAGGTGCGCAGGCTCTCCGGACGGCTCGTCGTCGGCACCATCGGTGCGGAAGCGGCGATGCCCTATACGCAGGCCGTGCTGCGACTGCTCCACGAACGGCACCCGTTGGTCGAGGTCGACGTGCGCAGCCTCCACTTCGCCGACCACTTCGACGCCCTGTTCCGGCATGACATCGATGTTGCCTTCCTCCGTCCACCGGTCCCGCCCGGTGTCGAGGTGCAACACCTGGCCACGGAACCGCGGTTGGCCTGTCTCTCCGTGAGCGACCCGCTCGTGGAACGCGACCGGATCACCCTCGCCGAGCTGGCCGGCCACCCGGTGATCGACGTCCCGCCGCAGGTGCCACGGCTCTGGTGGGACTTCTGGGCGGCCGACCCGCGACCCGACGGCACCCCGGTCCGCTACGGCCCCGTCGCCTCGGACCTGGAGGGCCTTCTGCACCTCGTGGCCCAGGGCAAGGGCATGTGTTTCCTGCCGGCCGCAGCGCGCGACCTCTTCCCGCGCCCCGGCATCCGCTACGTCGAGGTCACGGACCTGCCCCCGTCAACGGCGGGCCTCGCCTGGCTGAGGGAGAACCGCACGGAACCGCTCATCGAGGCCGTGGTGGCAGCTGCCGGACACGTGGCCGCGGTCCGGGACCGGGGGGCCGTCCGGGGCGGGAGCCCAGCCGAGGACTGACCCCACGTCACAGGTCGAGGCCACTCCGGGCGCGGGGTCCCGGCCGCTGTCCCCCCGGCGTCCGGCGGTGGGGGAGGAGGACCATCGGGTGGCCCACGGCAGGAGGGGCCGTGTAACCCTCCGCCCGGCAGGCCGGGCACGGGTCGTAGCCGCTGCGGACGCTCGACGCCTTCACCCGGACCACCTCGCCGCACTCCGCAGACCGGGCATCTGGCGCCCAGTGGAGCGACTGGCTGCGGACGGTGTCGGAGGCGTGCTCCCTGAGGGTGCGGGCGTGATCGGCGCAGCGGGGTGCGGCCGACAGCTTCGTCCCCGTCATGCTGACCGCGGTGAGGACCTGGCCGCCGCCACGACGTGACCGCCCTGAAGGCGTGGCGTGCCACACGTGACTCGGATGCCGCACGTCGGTCGGCGTTTCGCATGTCCCTTTTCTGGCAGTCTGCTGCTTTATATGCCTGACATGGCGCTGGAACGTCCCCAGGGGGTGCGGGTGAACGCGGTGAAGCGGAGCCGGACGACAAAGGCCGCGGCGGGAGTCTCGGCCGTGGTGCTCCTGCTGCTCACAGGGTGCGACGTGCCGGGGGTCTACCGGCCCGCCCGTCCCGCGAGCGGCGGTCCGTTCACCTTCTACGTCAGCCCGAGCGGCGACGACGAGAACGACGGAATGTCGCCGGAGAGGCCCTGGCGGACCCTGGACCACGCGAACACCGCGAGCTTCCGGCCCGGTGACAGGCTCCGGCTCGAGGGCGGCGAACGCTTCCGCGGCAGCATCACCCTGGAAGAGGGCGAGGCGGGCAGCGCGGCGAGGCCGGTAGTGATCGAGTCGTACGGCACGGGCCGCGCCACGATCGCGCCCCGCGGCACCTCCGGCATCACCGTGCACGACACCGCGGGCGTGGAGATCAGGAACATCGCGCTGGTCGGCGACCGCGGGGCGCTGCGCGAAGGGGTCGGGATCGCCTTCCGCGCCACCCGCCCAGGAGAGCGGAGACTCGCCCACGTCAGGATCGCCGACGTGGAGGCGCGGGGCTTCCAGAACGGGATCAGCGTCGGCGCGGAGGGCGACGCCGTCACGGGCTACAGCGACGTGCGCATCAGCGATGTCTCCGTGCACCACAACCTGGAGGGCGGACTCGTCTTCTACGGACCGGAGTTCGAGGCGGACAGCCCGGCCTACGCGCACTCCGGGCTGCGCATCGAGCGGGTCACGGCGTCCTCCAACACCGGCGACCCGGCCAGTGACAGGCGCAACACGGGAAGCGGCATCGCCCTCGGCAGCGTCCGGGACGCGAAGGTGCTGCGCTCGGTGGCCCACGACAACGGCGCGCGTTCCGCGGTCGACGCCGACGAGGGTCCCGAGGGCATCTGGGTGTACGACTCCACCGGCGTGGTGCTGGAGAACAACCGCTCCTACCGAAACCGGACGGGATCCCGGGTGGACGGCGGCGGCTTCGGCCTCGACAACAACGTGTCCGACTCGGTCATGCAGTACAACCTCGCCTACGGCAACGACGGGCCCGGGTTCCTCGTCTACTCCGGACAGGCGACGGGCGCCCATCGGGACAACGTCGTCCGCTTCAACATGAGCTGGGACGACGCGCGGAAGCTCCCCGAGTACGGCGGCATCGTGGCCTACGGCTCACGGATGAAGAACCTGGACATCTACAACAACACGGTCGTGATGCGGACTCGGGGTCTCGTCTCCGCGAAGGCGGCGGGCAATCGGCCCCCGGCTCTGCGGTTGCGCGATGGCATGAGCGGCGTGAGCATCCACGACAACATCCTCGCCACCGACGGGGGTCCGCTGATCGAAGCCGAGTCGTCGTACCTCCCCGGCACGCACCAGTTGCAGCGAAACGTCTACCACAGTACGGGCCCCTGGTCGCTGAGCTGGGGGAGTCGGCGCTTCACCGACCTCGCGGACTGGCGTACCGCCTCGGGTCAGGAGCTGGTCGCCGGCGAGCCGAGCGGTACCGGCGACGACCCGTGCCTGCGCGCTCTGACGGTACCCGTCACCGACCCGGCCGGGGCCGAGAACATGGTGCCGCGCTGCGAGGACGAGGTGTCCGTCAGCATGGGCCCGCAGGCCTCGGGCATCGACGCGGGCCCGGTCGACTACTTCGGCAACCGGCTCCCGGACGCCCTGCGCCCCGGCGCCGTGCAGTAGCGCACGGTCCGCTGAGCCGGACACCGTGCCTCCGGAGCCGGCGCCCGTCGGCTCCCTCCGGCTCCCTCCGGCGCATTCCCACGCGGCGTCCTCGGCGACCGGACGCGCCATGACGCCGCCCCGCCCGTCCGGTCGAGGACCGGACGGACGGGGCGGGGCGGCGTGCTGCGGCGGTCTACGCCCTGCCGGTCGGCAGAGCCGGGGACAGGAGGCTGGTGTGGTCGGCCTCGGCGGCCGGAGAGGCGATCGTGGCCCGCAGCGGCTTCCCCGCCCGAGCGGCCGGCGGCTGGTCTGCCGGCGCGGGACGGCCGAGCGCCTTGACGGTCCAGCCGGCGGCCCGCCACGCGTCGTGCGGGAGCGCGTTGCGCGCGTCGACGAGGACCGGCTTGCGGACCACCCGGGCCAGCTTCACCGGGTCCAGCTCGCTGTACTGCCCCCACTCGGTGAGGTGCAGAACGAGCTCCGCTCCCCGGCAGGCCGTCAGCAGATCGGCCTCGCAGCGCAGTTCCGGTCGGGCACGGCGCGCGTTCTCGGTACCCTCGGGGTCGTGCACCCGGACGTCTGCGCCCTCCTGGTGCAGCGCCGCCGCCACCGCCAGTGCCGGCGAGTCCCGCACGTCGTCGCTGTTCGGCTTGAAAGTGGCGCCCAGTACGGTGATGCGGCGTTCGGTGAGGTCGCCCCCGGCCAGTTGACGGGTCAGCTCGACGGTTCGCGTCCGCTGCCGTTCGTTGATCTCGTCGACCTGGCGCAGGAAGGCCACCGCGGGGCCGACGCCGAGCTGCTGCGCACGGGCGGTGAACGCCCGGATGTCCTTGGGCAGGCAGCCGCCGCCGAAGCCGAGGCCGGCGTTGAGGAACCGTCGGCCGATCCGGGTGTCGTGGCCGAGGGCGTCGGCGAGGGTGACCACGTCCGCACCTGCGGCGTCGCAGACCTCGGCCATCGCGTTGATGAAGGAGATCTTCGTGGCGAGGAAGGAGTTGGCCGCTACCTTCACGAGCTCGGCCGTGCTCGGGTCGGTACTGATGTACGGGACGCCGGCCTCCAGCATCGGGGCGTACAGGCGGCGCAGCGTGTCGTCCGACTCCCGGCCGACCGTGCCGACGACGATCCGGTCCGGCCGCAAGGTGTCCTCGACCGCGAAGCCCTCCCGCAGGAACTCGGGGTTCCACGCCACCTCGGCGCGTACGCCCGCGGGGACGAGCCCCGCGATGCGGGCGGTCAGGCGCGCGGTGGTTCCCACGGGCACGGTCGACTTGCCGACCACCAGACACGAGGCCGGCAGGTGCGGCACGAGCCCGTCGACGACGGCGTCGACGTACCGCAGGTCGGCCGCGTGGGAGCCGGCCTGCTGCGGAGTGCCCACGCAGATGAAGTGGACCTCGCCGTGCGCCGCCGCTTCGCGCAGGCTGGTGCCGAAGCGCAGCCGTCCGGAGGCGAGGGCGCGGGTGAGGACCTCGTCGAAGCCGGGTTCGTAGAAGGGGGGCCGGCCCTCGCCGAGGGCCGCGATCTTCTCGACGTCGATGTCGACGCCGAGGACGTCATGTCCGATGTCGGCCATGCACGCCGCGTGCACAGCTCCGAGGTAGCCCGTTCCGATGACGGTCAACCGCATGCGGTGTTCTCCTGTCTGAACGCGGGTGGGGTGAACGACGAGGGGTCAGGGCGCGTAGCCGTACGGGTTCTGCTGCTGGAAGGTCCACGCGTCGCGGCACATGGCGGCCAGGTCGTGCCGGGCGGTCCAGTTCCAGGCCGAGGCGACCTTCGTGGGGTCGGCGACGAGTTCGGCGACATCGCCGGGGCGGCGCTCGGTGACGCGGTGCGGGATCGGCTGCCCCGACACCTCCTCGAAGGTGCGTACGAGCTCCAGGACGGACGCGCCGCGCCCGGTGCCCAGGTTGAAGACCCGCATGCCCGGTTCGTCGTCGATGTGGTCCAGGGCGGTGCGGTGCCCCTCGGCGACGTCTACCACGTGGACGTAGTCGCGGACCCCGGTGCCGTCGGGAGTGGGGAAGTCATCGCCGAAGACGCAGAGTTCGTCGCGGCGGCCCACGGCGATCTGGGTGAGGAACGGCATGATGTTGTTCGGTACGCCGCTCGGGTCCTCACCGAGGAGTCCGGTGGGGTGGGCGCCGGCCGGGTTGAAGTACCGCAGGGCCAGTACCCGGAGCTCGGGCACATGCCGGCAGACGTCCGCGAGGATCTGCTCGCAGGTCCACTTGGCGGTGGCGTACGGGTTGGTCGGCGCCGCCGGCGACTCCTCGGTCAGCGGGACGGTGGTGACGTCGCCGTAGATCGAGCAGGAGGACGAGAACACCAACCGGTGCACGCCATGCTCATGCATGGCCGAGACCAGGGCCGTCGTGCCGCCGACATTGATGTCGTAGTACGCGAGCGGGATCCTCACCGACTCGCCGACGGCCTTCTTCGCGGCGAAGTGGATCACCGCCTCGATCGGGTGGTTCGTGAAGACGGTGTCGAGCGCCCGGCGGTCGCGTACGTCCGCGACGTGGGCCGCCGCGATGGGGCGCCCCGCGATCTTCGCGATCCGTTCGAGGACCTCGGGCGAGCTGTTGGAGTGGTCATCGAGCACGACGACCTCGTGGCCGGCGCGGAGGAGTTCGACACAGGTGTGGCTGCCGATGAAACCGGCGCCACCGGTGACCAGGACGGTCTGGGGCACGGGAACCTCATTTCTCGATCGGTCGCAGGGGCCTTCACCAGGCGTAGAAGCCGGTGAGGTAGGTGGGGAAGACGACGGCTGCGAACCCGAGTGGAAGCAGCGACAGCAGGCCGGCGAGGAGTGGCAGCGCGGCCGTGCGCAGCGCCCGGAGAGCGGGGACACCGGTGGCTCGTGCCGTCTCCCTGACGTGCAGCGTGCCGACCGCCAGCGTCACCGCGGTGTACGACGCGGAGCCGAGGAGGCAGAGGAAGACGTAGCCGACGGCGGGGCCGGTGAACTGGCCGACGAGGGCCGAGCCCGACAGGAAGACCGTGATGAGCAGGTACGGGGCGACGGCCCGCAGCGGAAGCGGCTCCAGGCCGTCGCGCTTCTTCGGGGTGACCTTGAAGGTGATCTGGCGGGGCCGCAGCTTCTGGGTCAACGCGGCCAGGACGCCCCAGGCCACGTACGGCCACCGGGAGAGCCCGAAGAGCCAGATCTCCCAGCTGAAGATCGGGGCGTCCTTGGGGCGCATCAGACCACGGCGGCGGCAGAGCAGCGTCAGCAGGATGAGCCAGACGGACATGCTCCAGAAGTGCGCCAGGAAGGCGAAGTAGTTGACGTCGATCCACGGAGCGCCGGTGACCGCGGCGATCGGCGGCAGGAGGATGCCCATGACCGTGGCGCCGGCGAGCAGCGGGTAGTACATCAGCGCCGCGGCGAAGCGCACCCGGAGCTTCAGGGGCATGCGGCCCAGGTGGCGCGGCAGCATGCCCAGGAGCATGACGGCCAGGCTGCGGGACCACTGGAACTCCTGGGTGATCATCGCGCCGAAGGTGAGGGGACCTTCGCCGTGTGCGTCCGCGTCGATGGCGAACGCGCCCTGCCAGCCGGCCGAGGTCAGCAGGAACGAGGTGGAGAAGTCCTCGGCGAGCTCGGGGCCCAGACCACCGATGTCCCGCAGTGCCTTCGTGCGGACGGCATAGTGCGAGCCGATGCAGACCGGCGCGAGGCCGGCGGAGTGGCCCAACTGCACGGGCCCGTGGAACATGGCCTCGCGGTGCAGTCGGCCGCGGGCCGCCCAGGACTCGTCGGCGTTGGAATCGCAGACGCTGGGGGCCGCTACGTAGCCGACGGCCGAGTCGGCGAAGGGACGGACGACCTCGGCGAGGTAGGTGGGCCCGGGCACGTGGTCGCAGTCGAGCTGGGCCACCACGTCGTACAGCTCGTAGCCCCAGTGGTCGTAGAAGAAGGCGAGATTGCCCTCCTTGCACCGGGTGCGCCGGGGCCAGTCGGCCCGGTGGTAGTCGGCGCGGCCACGCCGGCAGGAGACGTTCACGTCATGGGTGCGGCACCAGTGGAGGATCTCCTCGCTGGGGTCCTCGTCGCACAGCCAGACGTCGTAGGTGTGAGGGAAGTCCTGGGTGACCATGGCCTCCAGGGTGCGCCGGGCGATGTCCCAGCCCTCGGACGGGGCGCGGGTGACCACGAAGGCGGTGCGGAGCCGGGGCACCCGGACCGCCGGATCGAAGCGGCGCATCCCCAGCAGCGCGACGAGGAAGTGCACCGGCAGATAGGTCAGGTACAGCAGCAGGGCGCTGTTGACGATCAGGCCCGTCCAGCCGATCCGGTGGGAGGGTTCGAGCCACCAGACCCAGAACCAGACCAGGCAGGCCGCCCAGCCGACGGACAGCAGCGCGACCAGGAAGCGGTCGGAGCGCGAGAACGCCCGGACGAAGCTGGAGGGGAGGGCGGTGAAGCCGTGAGCCGGGCGCGCGAGGACGGGGCCGTCCGGGCCGATGGAGGCCACCGAGCCGTTCGACAGGGTGTGGATCTGCGCACCGAGCGCTTCCCACTCCGCCGGCGAGCCGGGAGCCGGTGAGGGGAGCGCAGGTTCCTGGGCGGTGCCGGTCCCGTGGGCGGGACCTTGCTCCAACGACGTCATGGCAGCAGGTTCTCCAGGCGGTGCGACAGGGTGAGAGGCCCGGGGGAGGCCCGACGGACTGGGGGAGCCGCGGCGGGACCGGCGGGAGGCCCCCCGG
>NZ_JBHTSA010000042.1:0-42540 GCF_042795405.1 Streptomyces sp. NPDC056480
GTGTACCGGGCCCCGCGGCGTTCTCCGTGCCCCGTTCCCTCACCGCGGTGAGGGAACGGGGCACGGGTGGGACATCAGGGCGTCAGGGGCGGACGGGGCTCGTCGGCCCGACGCGGGCCCTGAGCGGCGTCCTCGCGGATGACCTCACCCTGGACGACCTTGCCGTCCGGGCGGTGGATGCGGGCCTGCTGGAAGGCGTCCTGGAGGCTACCGGGAGGCGCGGCGGCCATCCGGCGCTCGGCGGCCCGGTCCGCGTACCGCCCGAGGAGCGAGCGGACCGGCGGGATCAGCAGGAGCAGACCGAAGACGTCCGAGACCAGGCCGGGGATCATCAGGAGCAGACCGCCGAGCATCAGGAAGCCGTTGCGGTCCTCCGTGCCGGTCCGCTCGGGCGCCGACGGCACGGTGCCGGCCTGCGCGGCGGCCTGGGCCTGCTGGAAGGTCGAGCTGAGGTTGCGGAAGGCACGGCGGCCGGCCCGCTTGACGACGGCGGCACCGAGCACGATGCCGCCGACGAGCAGGGCGAAGACGGTCAGTCCGCCCGCCGCGCCCGCCACCACGGTGAGCAGCCAGATCTCGAGGACCAGCCAGGCGGCGACGGCGAGCGGAAGGAAGGTACGCGCGCGTGAGCGCTTCTGGGCGAGGGGAGGCGTTGCGCCGGTCGTCATGTCCCCCAGTGTGCCTGGCGCCCCGCCGGAACGTCGTAAAGAAAGGATCAGTGCGGGACGCCCCGGCAGCGGGTCAGGAGGCCTTGCGGCCGAGGATCCTGCCGACCTTCTCCGCACGCGCCGACAGGCCCCAGCCGGTGACCCGCCAGAGCGCCTCGACCACGATGTTCCGGCTCATCTTCGAGTCGCCGATCTCGCGCTCCACGAAGGTGATCGGGACCTCGACGACATGGAAGCCCGCGGCGACGGCGCGGCGGGCCAGGTCGACCTGGAAGCAGTAGCCGGCCGAGGCCACGTCCTCCAGGCCCAGGCCCTCCAGGGTCTCCTTGCGGAAGGCCCGGTAGCCGCCGGTGACGTCGCGGATCGGCACGTCGAGCATCACGCGCGAGTAGAGGCTGCCGCCCCGGGAGATGAACTCGCGGGACTTCGGCCAGTTCACGATGCGGCCGCCCGGCACCCAGCGGGAGCCGAGGACGAGGTCCGCGCCCTTGAGGGCGGTGAGCAGCCGCGGGAGCTCCTCGGGCTGGTGGGAGCCGTCGGCGTCCATCTCGACGAGGACGCCGTACCCGTGCTCGATGCCCCACCGGAAGCCGGCGAGGTAGGCGGCGCCGAGCCCCTCCTTGCCCTTGCGGTGCAGGACGTGCACATGGTCGTCCTCGGACGCGATCTCGTCCGCGAACTTGCCCGTGCCGTCAGGGCTGTTGTCGTCGGCGACGAGGATGTGCGCCTCGGGTACGGATTCCCGCACCCGCGCGACGATCGGCTTGATGTTCTCCGCCTCGTTGTAGGTCGGAATGATCACCAAGGCCTTGCCGAGCGGGCCGTAACGCCTCTGGCCACCGTCGTTCACTACTGCCCCTTCGGATACATACACAGGCCCCCACCATAGCGAGGTCCCCGGAGTGCTCCGGCGCGGCGGGTCGGCTGTGAGGGGCGGGGCGGCGACCGGACCGAGCCGGAGGCGCGGGCGGGGCGGGGCCCGGACGGAGCCGGCGGCGCGGGCCGCGCGGTGGCCCGGCGGGGGTCGTACCGCAGGTGAGACGGCGGCCCGGCGGGGGTCGTACACGCGCGTGACGTGCGGTGCGGGGCCCGTCGTCCTTCGGTCCGACCCGGGATCCGCTGGCGGCGGATCGACCGAAAGCCGTTGTCTACTGAACGTCCGGGCCCCACCCGGGTCGCACCTTCCGCCGGAGAAACCTTCCCTCGCGGCCGAGGCGCGGGCGGCGTTCGGCGAATGCGTGGAGATGCTGTCCGGTCGGACGTCCTGTGGTGGACGCGGAGAACCTACCCGCCCCCGACGGTCGACTGTCAACACCCGCTTGACCTGCGGAGACTCCCTAAAAGGCCAGGCCGGAGGGGAAGATCCGCAGGTCGGGGACAAGCGTGCGGAAGGGGTGTCCCAGGTGGGACATATCCCTACATCACTCGTTCGGCCGTACGAACACCGGCTGTCCGTGCACGACCGTCCGCAGGCAGACGGGGAGATCGACACCGGGGGACAGATCGGGCAGACCGGGCGTGCCGGAGCGCGGGTCGGTGGACCAGCGGGCCACCCGGTCGTCGGGGGCCTGGACGACGAGTTCCTCGGTGCGCCAGACCGCGTAGTCGGCCGGGGCGCCCGGCACCAGCGTCCCCGCGTCGTCCCGTCCCACGGCCCGCCAGCCGCCCCGGGTGTGGGCGGTGAAGGCGGCCCGGGCGGAGATCCGGTGCTCGGGGGTGCGGTGGAACGCGGCGGCGCGGACGGTGCCCCAGGGGTCGAGCGGGGTCACCGGGCTGTCCGAGCCGAAGGCCAGCGGCACACCGGCGCGCAGCAGCGCCGCGTACGGGTTGAGGGTGCGGGCCCGCTCGGCGCCGAGCCGGTCGGCGTACATGCCCTCCTCGCCGCCCCAGAGCGCGTCGAACGCGGGCTGGACGGATGCGGTGAGGCCGAGTTCGGCGAAGGCCGCGATCGTCTCGGGCGTGAGCATCTCGACGTGCTCGACGCGGTGCCGGGCGGCCCGGATCCTCGCCAGGCCGAGCTTCTCGGCGGCCGCCCTGACCCCCTCGACGACGGCGGTCACGGCGGCGTCCCCGATGGCGTGGAAGCCGGCCTGGAGGCCCGCCTCGGTGCAGGCCACGACATGGAGGGCGATGGTGGCCGCGTCCAGGTGGGCGGCCCCGGTGTGGCCGGCGTCGGTGTGGTCGGCGTACGGCTCGTGCAGGCAGGCCGTGTGGGAGCCGAGGGAGCCGTCGGCGAACAGGTCGCCTGCCGCGCCCAGGGCCCCGAGGGCGCGGGCCCGCTCGACGTCGAGGTCCGCCCAGTAGCCGACGATCCGGGGGCCGGCCTCGTCGCGGGCGAGGTCCAGGAGGCCGGTGAAGTCGTCCTCGGAGGAGATGCGGGGACCGCCGCACTCGTGCAGGGTGCCGATGCCGAGGGAGGCGGCCCGGCTCCGGGCCGCGCGCTGCGCCTCGGTGCGCTGGCGCGCGGAGACGGCGCCGAAGGCGGCGGCGCGCACGGCGTGGTGGGCGTCGCCGGTGAGCGGCCGCTGTCCGTCGTGGAAGCCGTCCAGGTCGCGGACGCCGGGGACGAGGTCCAGGAGGGCGGTGGTGACGACGGCCGAGTGGACGTCGATTCGGGTGAGGTAGAGCGGGCGGCCGCCGGTGAGCTCGTCGAGTTCGGCGCGCGTGAGCGGCCGGCGCTCGGGCCAGCGGGAGGCGTCCCAGCCGTGGCCGATGAGGATGCGGTCCTCGGGGCGGGCGGCTGCGTGGGCGCGGATCAGCCGCGCCGCCTCGGCGAGCGAGGCGGCGGCGGACAGGTCGAGCCCGGTGAGGGCGAACCCGGTGGCGGTGGTGTGGACATGCGCGTCGACGAATGCCGGGGTGACGAGCGCGCCCTCCAGGTCGACCACCTCGTCCACACCGGTGGCGAAGGCGTCGGCCGCGCCCTCCGAGCCCACCCAGGCGACATGCCCGCGCTCCACCACCATGGCGGTGGCGAAGGGGTCGGCGGGGCTGTGGACTTCTCCACCGCGCAGGAGCACGGTGCGGTGCGCGGCGGGAGACGCAGGGGGCATGGACTCACTCATGCGACCAGGCTATGACCTGCCGGGACCCGGTTTGTCCGGCAGGTCCCCTCGATCACCCCGCGCGCGCGTCAGATGCGCGGCGGCCGCGCCTCGTACGGGGTGGAGAGGACGACGGTGGTGCGGCTGGAGACACCGGCCTGGGAGCGGATGCGGCTGAGCAGGTGCTCCAGCTCCAGGGGGGTGGCGACCCGCACCTTGAGGATGTAGTTCTCGTCACCGGCCACGCTGTGGCACGCCTCGATCTCCGGGATGTCGGCGAGCCGGTCGGGGGTGTCGTCGGGGGCGCTGGGGTCGAAGGGTTTGACCGAGATGAAGGCGGTCAGCGGCAGGCCGACGGCCTCCGGGTCCACGACGGCGGCGTAGCCGCGGATGACTCCGCGCTGCTCCAGACGACGGACGCGCTGATGCACCGCCGACGTGGACAGGCCCGTGGCCTTGCCCAGGTCGGTGTAGCTCATGCGCCCGTCCTTGACGAGCAACTCGACGATCTGACGATCCAGCTCCTCCATGCGGTGACCCTATTGCTCCCGGAGAGGAGCGGCACCGCCGGGGTCGACCGCAATCGGGCGGTATGGGTCATCACGGGGCACCTGCGGCGGGCATGTGACGAACGCCACAGGTTTGCGTCCGGCCTGGGGTACTGCCACACGATTATGCGGACGACCGCATGGGAAGTGCTTGCTGTGGTCGAGGCCGTACAGATCCGGCCGACCCACCCGAGGGGGAGATTCTCCATGCAGGAGCCTGTTGATTCGGTCGACACGTCCGAAGAGCTCGACGCGTACGACACCTTTGAGATGTTCCGGGTCATCTGCCCGGAGTGCGTGCAGCCGATCGCGCTGCTCGCGGACGAGGACGCGCTGCCGGAGCACGCGCTCTGCCCGACGCCGTGGAACCCCTTCGTCCTGACGGTCTGCCCGGGCACGGGACTGTCGGCGACCGAGGCCCGCCCGGCCGACGACACGCTGGAGGTCCAGGAGCAGGACACCGCCCTGCTCCTGACGCTCCCCCAGGGTCTCGACTGGCGCACGCAGCCGTTCTCGCACGTCGGTGGCCCGGGCTCGCGCCCGATCCGGGTGCCGCAGATGCGGCGCGCCGCCTAGGGCACGTCCGGACGGGGCCTCCGGGCCCCTCCGCTCACCAGTAGCTTCCCCGCACCATCGCCGCCAGGGTGGCGTGGTGCAGGATCAGGCCGTCGGGGTCCGCGGGTACCTCGACCTCGCCGAAGTGGGCCTGTCGGTGCGCGATCCTGAGCATGACGATCGCGTGCCGCAGCGCCGCGTAGAGGGTGTGGAACTCCATGTCGCGCGGGGTGTGTCCGGTCAGTTCCGCGTAGCGCCGTTCGACCGCGTCGCGCCGCAGGAGATCGGGCAGCCCGGGCTGGCCGAAGCCGACGGTCAGGTCCTGGAAGAAGCGGTGCAGGTAGACCGTCCAGCCGAGGTCGACCTCGCGCGGGGCGCAGGCCGCCATCTCCCAGTCGAGGACGGCGGCGGGGACGAATCCGTCGTAGACGATGTTGCCGATGCGCGCGTCGCCCCAGCCGAGGACGGCCGGGCCTTCGTCGGCCGGCCAGTGCGCCTCCAGCCAGTCGAAGGCCGACTCGATGAGCGGCGAGGGCGCGAGTCCCTCCACCACCCACGCGTAGTAGGCGCGTTGGGCGTCGACGTGGCGACGCAGCGGTGTGCCCGGGCCGTCCGGCAGCAGGAACTCGGCCTCCTTCGCGGGAAACTGGTCGTGCAGCCGGGCGAGGACGGAGACGGACTCGGCCTCCAGCAGGGCGCGCTCGTCGTCGGTGGCGGCGTGCAGCCAGTTCCCCTCGTACGTGTAGGGCATGACGTCCGGCGGGACCCGGCCCTCGGCGCGGGCCATCACGAAGAAGGGCGCGCCGAGCGGCTCGGGGTCCTCTTCGAGCCACAGCACGCGCGGTACGGGGATGTCGGTGTGCTCGCCGACCAGCCGCATGACCCGGTGCTGGCGGGCCATGTCGTAGACGGGGAAGACGGTGTACGCCGCGGGGTCGGCGGCCAGCCGCAGGGCGCAGCCGTGGACCGGGGCGTCCGGGTGGTCGAGGTCGAACAGCAGGGTCTCGCTGGACATGCCGTTGGAGCCGGGCACGGCGAGCCCGGTGACACGGGCGCCGGGCAGATGCCGGTCCAGCCAGCCGGTGAGCCGGCGCCCGAGCTCCTCGGGGTCGCGGGTCGTGGTGCGGGGGCGGGGCGCGGAGGTCAAGGGAAGCTCCTCGGAGGGCCGTTGACGTGGGAGGGTGCGGCACGCGGGGCCGTCGACGCGCGAGGACCGGAGCGAGGTGCCGCGGAGGAGGCGTGCCGGCGGGCGGTGAGCGAGGCGCGTCGGCGGGCGGGGGACGAGGCGTGTCGGCGGGCCACGGAGGGGCACGTCCGCGGGCCGCTGGGCGCGGCGGGAGGGAGGCCCCTCCGCGGTGCCGCTCGACGTGCGGGCGGGAAGGTTCTCAGCGCGCCGTCGACGTGTGGTCGGCGAAGCCGCTGGGGTCGTGGCGGCCGAACGAGCCGTGCTCGAAGATGCCGTAGCCGGTGTGGCCGTCGAGGGTGAAGCGGGCGGCGTGGTCGGTGACGCCGTACGCCGCCATGGGGTGGGCCGCCGGATACGTGAGGTCGTAGACGCGCCGGTCGGTCCAGCCGCGGCCCTGCCAGGTGCCGTGCTGCCAGTCGGTGGCGGGCGGGTATCCGGCGCCGACGGCGAGCGGGGACGAGGCGAGGACGTCGACGCCGATCTCCAGGGGCTTCCCGGTCGGGTCGGTGAGGTGGACGGTGGCCCGTTCGGGGTGACGGGAGCCCGGGCGGTACGTGATCTCGGTGCGGGGCCAGCCGAGTTGGGTGTCCCGGTGGCCGTTCCGTACGAGGAGGGCCTCGTTGAGGGTGCGGTAGCCGTCGGCGTCCTCCTGGGCGATGACCATGAGGAAGCGGTCCTCGAAGCGCATCGGGATCCAGAGCCAGTGGAAGCCCTCGGGGCGGAACTCGGCCCCGCGGCCGGGCTCCTCGCCGGGGATCGGGCGGACGCCCCAGCTGCGGTCCCGGGTGCCGGTCCACTCCCCCGGCGTGACCGCGAACTCCTCTCCGCCCGCCCTGATCGTGCCGGCGCAGTGGCCGGCCTGGACGAAGCGACGGCCTTCCAGGGTGAGGCGGCCGCCGTGGCGCTGGGTGTGGTGGGGTTCCCAGACGGCGGGGAAGTCGCCGGTCCAGCTCAGGTCGTACGACAGACCCCCGGGGTCGTCCGGATCGGCGGCGCAGCGCAGGGAGAGGCGCTTGAGGGGCTCGTCGACGGTGATGGTGAACGGGCCGACGGAGAGGTTCATCCGGTCGTCGCCGAGCGCGTCGGAGGCCCGGACGGCGTGCAGCCGGTCGCCGACGCGGAGGGTGGCGTAGGCGTCGACGACCCCGGTGTTCGGGTAGACCCCGAGACCGGCGATGAGCAGGGCGCGGCCGGTGTGGTCGAAGACGTGGAAGATGCATCGGTCGTAGGCGTTGCGGTCGCCGCTGACGTGGTGCTTCATCGAGAGCGGGGCCTGGTGCACGGGGTATTCGTCGAGTGCGACGGGCCGGTCGTCGACGTGCCGGTGCACGGACATGGCTGACCTCCTGGTCGGCGAGCGCGTGTCTTCCGCGAGAGGACCTGACGGTACGTCAGGTCCGTGTCGGGGGGCCAGAGTCGTGCACCGGGTACCGGACGAACTGCCGCTCGAATCCCCTCGGCGGTGACCACGGCCGCCGGGGCGCGTTGGTCCGGGCATGACCACGCTGTACACGACGCCCAGCGGAATCGGTCGGCACCGACAGGCCGAGCCGCGCCTTGAAGAATCGGTTCCTCACCCGCCGTCGGCGCCCCCTCCGACGGCCGCGGTGCCGCATCCCCCCGCGCCGGTGCCCGTCCCCGTACCGGCGCAGACGCCCACCCCGACGCACCTCCCCGCCGACCCGCCCATCTACAAGGCCGTGCTCTCCCTCTGGGCGAGCCAGGGACGCACCCTCCCGGGCCACCGCGACCAGGAGTGGGCGCGGCTCGCCTCGGGCCCCGTCTGGGCGGACCGGACGGTACGGGTCAGCGGGACTCTGGTCCGTCGGGGCGACGGGCGGTGACCACCCGCCCGGGCTGACGGGAACGGACGCGGACACGCGGTGGCCGGAGACGGATCCGGACTGCCCCGCGTGTGGGTCCGGCATGCCCCGCGTGCGGAGCCGGTCTGCCCGGCGCGCGTCCCCGGCGTTCGCGGCGTGTGGTCCCGGCGTTCGCGGCATGCGGTCCCTGCGCCCGCCCGCGCGCGCATCGGCCTGCCTAGCGCACCACGCGGTAGCGCAGGTACACGACCCTGGGGCCGAACCTGCGGGTCTCGACGAGTTCGAGCTCGACCTGGCGCTCGTTCCGGGCGAAGAACGGAATGCCACCGCCGACCAGCACCGGGTAGACCATGACCTGGTACTCGTCGATCAGGCCCAGCTCGGCCGCCTCGGCGGCGAGCGTCGCGCCGCCGATCGCGATGTCGCCCTCCCCCGGCTCGGCGCGCAGCCGCTCGATCTCCTCCGCCAGCCCGCCGGAGGCAAGCCGGGCATGGCCCTGCACCTCCGACAGCGTGCGGGAGAAGACCACCTTCGGAAGCGGGTTCCAGAGCGCGATCCACTCGCGCCCCGCGTCGTCGAGCGACGGATCCTGGTCGGCGGTCTCCCAGTACAGCATCGTCTCGTACAGCCGTCGCCCCAGCAGATGGACTCCGACGCCCCGGATCTCGTCGATCCAGAAGCGGAAGGTCTCGTCCTCGGGGACCGTCCAGTCGAAGCCGCCGTCAGGCCCGACGATGTATCCGTCGAGAGACATGCTCATCGAGTACGTCACCCTGCGCATCAGAAGTCCTCCTCGGGAAGGGGAGCCCCGCACGGAGATCGTCGCGAAGGGCGCGTGCTGCTGCCCTGCTACCTTCCCCCCTTCAGCAGCGATCGGCTGATCACCACGCGCTGGATCTGGTTCGTGCCCTCGACGATCTGGAGCATCTTCGCCTCCCGCAGGTACCGCTCCACGGGGAAGTCCGCCGTGTACCCGTACCCGCCGAGCACCTGCACCGCGTCCGTCGTGATCTGCATGGCGGCGTCCGAGCAGAACAGCTTGGCCATGGCCGCGCGGCGGCCGAAGGGCCGCCCCTCGTCCCGGAGCCGGGCCGCCTCCAGATACAGCGCCCGGCCCGCCTCGATCCGGGTCGCCATGTCGGCGAGCAGGAAGCGGATCCCCTGGAAGTCGGCGATCGGCCGGCCGAACTGCCGGCGTTCCACGGCGTACGCGAGGGCCACGTCCAGGGCCGCCTGGCCGAGCCCGACCGCGCAGGCGGCGATGCCCAGCCGCCCCGAGTCCAGGGCGTCGAGCGCGATGGCGAAGCCCTGCCCCTCCGCGCCGAGGCGCCGCGCGTCGGGGACCCGTACCCCGTCGAAGTGGAGCTGCGCCGTGGGCGAGCCCTTCATCCCCATCTTGCGCTCGGGCGGGGCCGCGCCCAGTCCCGGCGCGTCGCCCGGCACCAGGAAGGCGGTGATGCCCCGCGCCCCCTCCTCGCCGGTCCGGGCCATGACCGTGCAGAAGTCGGCGATGCCGCCGTGGGTGATCCACGCCTTGGTGCCGTCGATCACCCAGTCGCCGTCGTCGCCGTCCCGGACCGCCCGGGTGCGGAGCGCCGCCGCGTCCGATCCGGCGGAGGGTTCGGAGAGGCAGTAGGCGCCGAGAAGGCCGCCTCCGAGCATCGCGGGCAGATGGGCCGCACGCTGCTCGTCGGTGCCGTAGCGGGCGAGCGCGTGACAGGAGAGGCTGTGCACGCTCACGCCGAGCCCGACGGTGAGCCGGGCCGCGGCGAGCTCCTCGAGGACCTGGAGGTAGACCTCGTACGGCTGACCGCCCCCGCCGTGTTCGGGGTCGTAGGGCAGTCCGAGCAGCCCGGAGCGGGAGAGCAGGGTGAACAGCTCGCGGGGGAATTGTCCGGCGTCCTCCTCCGCGGCGGCGCGCGGGGCGATCTCCCGACGGGCGATGTCCCGCGTCAGGGCGAGCAGCTCGCGGGCCTCGTCGGTGGGCAGCCGGCGTTCGACGCCGTCCGGGGTGCTGTCGGCCATGACCGGGCGCTCCTCCCTGCCGGGCGCGGGCACGGGCACGGGCGTGCGGGGCGCGCGCGGGGTCGCGGGGAGTATGCCCGTTCGAGGCATCGGGATCACCCGGCGACCGGGGGATCACACGGACGCCGGGGGACGGGCGCAGCAGAACGCGGCGCGGCCGGGGCGGCGGACGGCTCCCACGGCCTCACATGAGGCCGGCGCCCGTCACGAAGACGGCGAGCACGACGACCAGGGTCCAGCCGAGGACGTGTTCGAGCAGCTTGGGGCCCCGGTCGTCCTTCGGGCCACCCGTCCGGGCGCGGAGGAGGAGTCGGGTGGCGGCGGCGGAGGTGGAGGTCATGGCGACCACCATGCGGTACGGGGGCGGCCCCGGGGTAGAGACGTCGGTCACGTCCCCCGGGGCCGCGCCGACGCCTCAGACGACGCCGAGCGCCGCGAGTGCCTTGTGCTGAGCGGCCGAGGGCCGGTCGGGGAAGTAGAGGTAACAGACCCCTCCTGTGCCGGAGACCACTTTCCCGCTCGCGTTGTACCGCTTCGTACGGAGCCAGATGTTCTCCCACTCGCGCCGCCGGTAGACCCGGCGGACGGCCTCGTTGCTCGGTGAGGCGGGGTCGTTCGCGATGACGTCGCCGTCCGCCGTGAAGCCGATGACGGTCATGAGGTGGCCCGAGGTGCCGTATCCGGCCCCGGTCAGTTCCTCCTTGAGGAACGACTGGGACGTTATGGCCGGGATGCCGGCCCGGATCAGGCTCTCCAGTTCGGTGAGCGAGCGCAGCCGGGTGACCACGGCGTTCATGTCGGGGTACGTGGCCGCGTAGGCGGCGTTGAAGGGCCAGTTGCCGCAGCCTTCGTACTGGTGGTCGAAGGTGAAGCGGGCCGCGTGGCAGACCTGGGGGTCGGCGAAGGCCGGGTTCACCCAGGCAAGCTCCTCGGCCGAGGGCCGGCGCCCCCAGTACTCGACGATCATCTGGGAGGAGGTCGGGCTGCACCACGCCTCGCCGCCGTTGTCGTACTCGGGGTACTGCCCGACGTGGGTGTTCTGCGAGTAGCGGGGCACGGCCAGCTCGCGGGCCGGGCCCGGCGCGGAGGCCGGGACGGTGAAGCGGTCCGGGATGTCCGAGGCCATGGCCCCGAGCCGCCAGACCGTGGGCGTGAGACCGCTGCCCGGGGTCCGGTAGAGCGTCAGGCGCAGCCGGTACGAGGCGAGCCGCAGCCCGCTCGTCGCGTCGTCGATCGCGAAGGTGTCGGTCCAGACGGTGCTCCTCCCGTCGGTCTGGTCGTCGACCGAGGTCCGCCGGATGTCGCCGTCCCCGGAGGCCCAGCGGCCCAGGACGTACCAGGGGGTGGCGGTCGCGTCGGTGTACGTGCCGGACAGCTCGACCTGGAGCCAGGTGCCGGGCGGGGTGCGGGCGTTCCAGGAGGCGATGACCTCGGTGGCCGGCTCGGCCGGGGTGTGCCGGGGCGAGGTCCAGGTGGCGTACTCCCACGCGGAGGTCCGCCCGGTGTGCGGGTCGGTGTAGTCGGTGCGCCCGGCCGGGGTGGCGAGGACGAGGCCCGGGCGGAGTCCGGCGACCGCCTTCGTACCGGCCGCGCCGCCGCACCTCCAGTCCGTGTACGAGGACCAGAAGCGGTTGTCGACGAGGCCGGGCGCGGGGGCGTGGCCCCGCTCCGCGTCCTCGGCGGAGGCCTGGCCCGCGCCGGGTGCTCCGGGCGGGCAGTCGGTGGCGCGGTCGGGGCCGGCGGCCATGGCGGGAGCGGCCATGGCGGCCGTTCCGGCGGCCGCGAGGGCCGCTGCGAGAACGGTTCTGCGCGGGGTGGAGCTGGTCATGGACGGTGACCCCCAGTCGAGAACGGTGGGCGTGCGAACCTGTGGACGAACCGGGCGGGCGGGTGGGCGGGCGACAGTGGGCGGCAGACCGGGACCGGCCGCAGGCGGGCGGGCAGCACGTCGGGCGGACCCGTGGGCGGGCGGGCACGCGGGCGTCCGGAGCCCCGGGCGCCAGGAGCCCGCAGGGCGCACGGCCGGGCCGCGCGCCCCACTATCGCGGCTTCCCCACCCCTCCGCCAGCACTTCGGCCCGCGTCGCCGCACCCAATATTGGTCTTGACCACTGACGGCGGTACCTCCCTGACCTGCGACGGTCCCCCACTCCCCTACCCTGGGCCCATGAACGACCTCGATCGCGCGGCCCACGCGCTGCTTCGGCTGCCGCCCTCCTGCGGACCGGTCCGGCTGATCGCGGTCGACGGTCACGCCGGCTCCGGCAAGTCCACGCTCGCCGCCCGCCTCTCCGCCGCCCTGGGCGACGCCCCCGTCCTCCACCTCGACGACCTCGCCACGCACGAGGAGCTCTTCGAGTGGACCGGGCGGCTGCGCGACCAGGTCCTCGACCCGCTCGCGCGCGGCGAGAGCGCGTCGTACCGCCCGTACGACTGGAACCTCCGCCGCTTCGGCGAGGCGTGCGAGCTCCCGTCGGCCCCGGCCGTCCTCGTCGAGGGGGTCGGCGCGGGCCGGGCGGCGGTACGGCCGTTCCTCACGTGGCTGCTGTGGATGGAGCGTGGCCCCGAGGAGTCGTGGGCGCGGGGCCGCCATCGGGACGGACCGGACCAGGCCGCTTTCTGGGACGGATGGACCGTGGCGGAGACTCGCCATTTCGCCGGGGACCCCTCCCGGCCCTTCGCCGACACCCTGGTACGCGAGTGTCACGAGGGCTACGACTGGCTCCCCGGGCCGGGTGTGACAGCGGGCGCGGACCAGATCATCACACACCGTGACGGCTTCATGTCCGTGAACTGAGGGGCCGAAACTCCGCTTCCGCAAGTGCCTCAACTCCGCTTGACCCAAGGGGCGTACAGGTCTTACGTTCTGAATGTGCGGCTTTTCGGAGCCGCCGCGGACGCGAAGCCCCCGGTTGTTCCCCCGTGATCGGGGGCTTCGTTCTGCCCCTGACGGCCCTCTCGAGGGCCCTTCGCGGCCCCTGATGCTCACCCAGGGTGACCGCTTCCGGATCATGCGCTTCTCCTTAATTACGTACCCCCTGCGCAGGTACGATGCCCCCAGGTGCGGTCAAATCCCGTCCATGCGAAGACGGTTGTGGGGGACCCGATGGACATCGGCACGCAGGGCGCGCAGGCCCCGGCCGAGCTCGCCTGGCTGCGCGGAATCGACGCCTACACGATGGGCGCGTATCCGCAGGCGGAGGACGAGTTCCGGACGGCGGTAAGGATCGACCCCGGGATGGCGGACGCCTGGCTCGGGCTGCACGCGCTCCGGGTCGACACCACGACCGCGCTGCTGCGCATGTACCGCAACCGCGACCGCTTCGGCGAGCAGCGGACCCGGTACCGGCGCACACTCAACTCCTGGTACTGGCTCGGCTGGTGGGTGCAGCCGGTCCTGGAGAGCCCGCGCGACCTGCTGCTCGCGCACGCCTCCCACTGGCTCGACGGACGCCACGTACCGGAGCTGGACCGGGCCCTCGCGGGCCTCCCCCCGGTCGACACCGACCCGCAGGTCCGCTTTCTGCACGCCTGCCGGGCCTATCTCGTCAAGGACTGGGACCAGCTCGTCCGGCACACCGAGACCCTCGTCGACGACCCGCTGCTCGGCATCGAGGCCGGGCTCTTCGGCGGCATGGCCCGGGTGCGCCTGGAGATGTACGGGCAGGCCGAGCCGCTGCTCTCGGCCTCGCTGATGCGCTGCCGCAGCGAGCAGCCCCAGCGCAAGGAGCTGCGGTACTGGCTGGCCCGCGCCCACGAGGGAACCGGGCGCAGCGCCGCCGCGCTGCCCCTCTACCGGGCCGTGCACCGGATCGACCCGACCTTCATGGACACCGCCGCCCGGCTCGCGGCGATCGCCGAGTACGACGGCTTCGAGGGGTACGACGGTGTCGACGACCCGGCCGGGCTCGCGACGGTCGCCCTGGGCACCGCCGGCGGCGGTCTCGGCCAGGACGCCGTGGACACCGCTCCGGGCGCCGAGCCCGACCCGGCGGCCGGCCCGCTGGGCGACGGAGTGCGGCTCGCGCCCGATCCCGTACCGCCGACGGCACCGGTGACGCCGCCGGAGACCGTACGCCAGAAGGCCCCGCTGCCGAACCAGCCGGTGCCACCGCGCTTCCCCGCGGGTCCGACCGATCCGGTGCGGCTCGCGGAGGCGCTCGCCGAACTGGAGGGCATGGTCGGCCTGGAACCGGTGAAGCGGCAGGTCAAGGCCTTGTCCGCGCAGCTGGAGATGGCACGGCTCCGCGCCGGTCAGGGCCTTCCGGTGCAGCCGCCCAAACGTCACTTCGTCTTCTCCGGCCCCTCCGGCACCGGGAAGACCACCGTCGCCCGGATCCTCGGCCGGGTCTTCTACGCCCTCGGGCTACTCGGCGGCGACCATCTCGTGGAGGCCCAACGGGCCGATCTGGTGGGCGAGTTCCTCGGCCAGACGGCGGTCAAGGCCAACGAGCTGATCGACTCGGCCGTCGGCGGGGTGCTCTTCGTGGACGAGGCGTACGCGCTCTCCAACACCGGCTACAGCAAGGGCGACGCCTACGGCGACGAGGCCCTCCAGGTGCTCCTCAAGCGGGCCGAGGACAACCGCGACCACCTCGTGGTCATCCTGGCCGGCTACCCGGAGGGCATGGACCGGCTGCTCAGCACCAACCCCGGGCTCTCCTCCCGGTTCACCACCCGGGTCGACTTCCCCTCGTACCGGCCGCTGGAGCTCACCGCCATCGGCGAGGTGCTCGCGGCGGCCAACGGCGACGGCTGGGACGAGGAGGCCCGCGAGGAACTGCGCTCGATCAGCGGGCACGTCGTCGAGCAGGGCTGGATCGACGAGTTGGGCAACGGCCGATTCCTGCGCACCCTGTACGAGAAGTCCTGCGCCTACCGCGACCTGCGGCTCTCCGGCTACGCCAGCATCCCGACCCGGGAGGATCTGGCGACCCTCCGGCTGGCCGACCTGATGCAGGCGTACGGCGAGGTCCTGTCGGGCCGCGGCCCGATCGACCGCGGCCCCCAGCAGGAGCCCCCGGGCTACTAGGATCCGGGCCGCCCACCACCGGAGCGAGGGGGGCACGACGACCGGCGGCGCGGAACCCGAGAAGGTCCCGACGACCGGCTCGGCGGCCCCGGAAGGTCCCGACGACCGGCTCGGCGGGCCCCATGCGGTCCCCACGACCGACGGGGCGGGCCCCGGAGAAGGGCCCGCCCCGCCGTGCGCCGCGGCTCCTACGCGGTGGGCACCCGGTCCGGCACGATCCGGTGCGCGGGGTCGCGGACCTCGCCCACCAGCATCTCCAGGACGTCCTCCAGGGCGACCAGGCCGAGCACCCGGCCAGAGCCGTCCGCGACCTGCGCCAGATGGGTCGCGGCACGGCGCATCACGGTGAGGGCGTCGTCCAGGGGCAGTTCGGCGCGGAGCGTGGCCATCGGACGCCACAGTCGCTGGGGCACCGCCCGCTCCCGTTCGTCCAGGTCGAGGACGTCCTTCACGTGCACGAAGCCCATGAAGGCCGTGGCCGCCTCGGCACGGACCGGGAAGCGCGAGTACCCGGTGCGGACGGTCAGCTCCTCGATCTCGCTCGGGGTGACCGTCGGCGGAACCGTGACCAGGGAGGACGGGGCGATGAGGACGTCCGTCACCGGGCGGGTGCCCAGTTCCAGGGCGTCCTCCAGGCGCTCCTGCTCGGCCGGGTCGAGCAGTCCGGCCTGGCCGGCGTCCTCGACGAGCCGGCCGAGCTGGGCACTGGTGAAGACCGCCTCCACCTCGTCCTTCGGCTCGACCTTGAAGGCCCGCAGGACCAGCCGGGCACAGGCGCCGAGCGCGGCCGTCACGGGCCGGCAGAGCCGGGCGAACCCGACCAGGCCGGGGGCGAGCCAGAGCGCGGTCCGCTCGGGCGCGGCCATCGCCAGGTTCTTCGGGACCATCTCGCCGATGACGAGGTGGAGGAAGACGACCGCGGCGAGGGCGATGACATAGCCGAGCGGGTGGATGAGCCCCGCCGGGACCCCGACCGTGTGGAAGACGGGTTCGAGGAGACGGGCCACGGTCGGCTCGGCGACGGCGCCCAGCGTCAGCGAGCAGACGGTGATGCCGAACTGCGCGGCCGCCATCATCTGCGGCAGGTTCTCCAGACCGTGCAGGACCTGCTTGGCACGGGCGCCGCCGAGCGGCTCGATCTGGCTGCGGCGGACGGAGACGAGCGCGAACTCGGCCCCGACGAAGAAGCCGTTGGCCAGGACGAGGAGGACGGCGAAGAGAAGCGGAAGGGTGCTCATCGGACCGCCTCCGCGGCCACGGGGACGGGCGCGTCCAGCCGGCCGGGCACCGGGTCGGACGCCGAGCCGGACACCACACCGGACACCGGATCCAGGTCGTGCCCCGGGCCCGGCACCGCACCGGACACCGGATCCGGGTCGTACCCCGGGCCGGCCGCCGGGTCGGACGCCGAGTGGAACGTCGGATCCGGCGCCGGGCCGGTCCGGACGATCCGCACCCGCTCGGCGCGGTAGCGGTCGACCTGGCGCACCGAGAGCCGCCAGCCGGGCAGTTCGGCCCGGTCGCCGGGGGCGGGGATGCGTCCCAGGAGGTCGGCGACGAGCCCGGCGACGGTCTCGTACGGACCGTCGGGCACGTCGAGGCCTATCCGGCGCAGGATGTGGACCCGGCAGGAGCCGTCGGCCTCCCAGGCGGGCCGGCCGTCCTCGGCGGGAGCGGCGGCCAGCTCGGGCCGCCCGTCGGCCACCGTGTCGTGCTCGTCGCGGACCTCGCCGACGAGTTCCTCGACGATGTCCTCCAGGGTGACGACACCGGCCGTGCCGCCGTACTCGTCGACGACCACGGCGATCGGCTGTTCCCGGCGCAGCCGTTCCAGGAGAGTCTGGACGGGCAGCGTCCCGGGCACGAGGAGCGGCGGGACCGCGATCCGGCCGACGGGGGTGCGCAGCCGGGCGTGCGGCGAGACGGCGAGGGCGTCCTTGAGGTCGACCATGCCGACGATCTCGTCGATGCGGTCGCGGTAGACGGGGAAGCGCGAGAGGCCGGTGGCCCGGGTGAGGTTGAGGACGTCGGCCGCGGTGGCGTCCCACTGGAGGGCGCTCACCTTCACGCGCGGGGTCATGACCCGCTCGGCGGTGAGGCCGCCGAGGGACAGGGTCCGTACGAAGAGGTCGGCGGTGTCCTGTTCGAGGGCCCCGGCCATGGCGGAGTGTCGGGCCAGGGAGACCAGTTCGCCGGGGGTGCGGACGGAGTCCAGCTCCTCGGTGGGCTCGACGCCCAGGAGCCGTACGAGCCGGTTCGCGACCCGGTTGAGCAGGGAGATCACCGGCCGGAAGACGGCGGAGAAGTACCGCTGCGGGGTGGCCACGAAGCGGGCCACCTGGAGCGGCCGGGAGACCGCCCAGTTCTTCGGCACGAGCTCGCCGACCACCATCTGGACGGCGGAGGCGAGCAGCATCCCGATCACCACCGCGATCCCGGAGACGGCCCCGGCGGGCAGTCCGGTCGCGGTGAGCGGTCCGTGCAGCAGCCCGGCGAGCGCGGGCTCGGCGAGCATGCCGACGACGAGGGAGGTGATGGTGATGCCCAGCTGGGTGCCGGAGAGCTGGAAGGACAGCTCGCGCAGGGCGGTGACGACGGTGCGGGCGCGCCGGTCGCCGGCGGCCGCGGCCCGCTCGGCATCGGCGCGCTCGACGGTCACGAGTCCGAACTCGGCGGCCACGAAGAAGCCGTTGGCGAGGATCAGGACGAAAGCCGCGAAGAGCAGCAGAAGGGAGATGATCATGCCGCCGCCTCCTGGGAGGGGGCGGCGCAGGTACTACCGGACGATCCGTCCATTGCTGGAGGGAGTCACTCCTCGGGTCGAAGGGTGGCCTCGCGGGCCGCGGAACCGCGGCCCTGCACACGCGAGGCGGTGGTGCCGCTCGGCACCACCGCCTCCAGAGTAGTCACGCGAAGGCCCGGAGGGGCAGGGGGTCGGCCCCGGATGGGGGACATCACGCCCCCGCCCGCCGGGCCCGTCCGCTCCGCCCCCGGCCGTCGCACGGTCCACGCCGCCCTGCCGGCCGGACCGTTCGCTCGGCCCGCCGGCCGTCAGGCCGTCTGCTCCGCGCCCGTGCCGCGGCTGTCGGCCAGGGCCCGCAGGGCGCGGGCGTCCCGGATGGCCGACTCCTTGGCGATCCCGGGCTGGATGCCCAGCGCCGGCAGGCTGGTGCCGTCGCTCAGGTCGAGGAAGACCCAGGGGTCGCCGGGGCGCAGGTTGACCTTGAGGATCTCCGCCCAGGCCAGCCGCCGGGTCCGGGTGATGTTGACGACCGTGACGCCCTCGTCGTCGGCGACGACCTTGGGGCGGCTCAGCAGCAGCAGGCCGCCGGAGAGCAGCGCGGCGGTGAAGAAGAAGCTGGCGCGCTCCCCCGGGCCGAGCCGCTCCAGCATCACCGCGACGACGCTGATGACGGCGAAGATCGCGACGCTCATCGTGATCAGGACGACCCGGGTGCGCCCGGGACGGAACGTGACCGGGAGGGCGGGCGTCTCTGCTTGGGACATCGGTGGTTCCTCGGTGCCTTCGGTGCGGGCGGTCCGTGCCGTCAGAGGCGGCAGGCGTGGATGGCGGTGGTGAGGATGGCGCGGGCACCGATCTCGTACAGGTCGTCCATGATCCGCTGCGCCTCCTTGGCGGGGACCATCGCGCGGACGGCGACCCAGCCCTCGTTGTGCAGCGGGGAGACGGTCGGCGACTCCAGGCCCGGGGTGAGGGCGACGGCCTGCTCCAGGTGCTCGGCGCGGCAGTCGTAGTCCATCATCACGTACGAGCGGGCGACGAGGACGCCCTGGAGGCGGCGCATGAACTGCTGGACCTGCGGGTTGTCGTCGGCGGCGCCGTGGCGGCGGATCACGACGGCCTCGGAGGTGAGGATCGGCTCGCCGATGACCTCGAGTCCGGCGTTGCGCAGGCTGGTGCCGGTCTCGACGACGTCCGCGATGATCTGGGCGACGCCGAGCTGGATGGCGGTCTCGACGGCGCCGTCCAGGTGCACGACGGAGGCGTCGATGCCCTGGTCGGCGAGGTGCTTGGCGACGATGCCCTCGTAGGAGGTGGCGATCGTCATGCCGCCGAAGTCCTCGGGGCCGTTCGCGGTGCCCGGGCGGGTGGCGTACCGGAAGGTGGAGCGGCCGAAGTTCAGCGCGAGGATCTCCTCGGCGCTGGCGCCGGAGTCCAGGAGCAGGTCGCGGCCGGTGATGCCGATGTCCAGCTTCCCGGAGGCGACGTAGATCGCGATGTCCTTCGGGCGCAGGTAGAAGAACTCGACCTCGTTGTCGGGGTCGATGACGACGAGCTCCTTGGACTCCTTGCGCTGGCGGTAGCCGGCCTCATGGAGCATTGCCGACGCAGGTCCGGAGAGGGAACCCTTGTTGGGAACGGCGATGCGCAGCATGGGGTGAGCTTCCTTTGCCTGGGAGTGGTGGGGAGTCCGGGCGCCGACGCGCCCGGAGGGGTGTGCTCAGAGGTGGGCGTAGACGTCGTCGAGCGAGATCCCGCGGGCGACCATCATCACCTGGACGTGGTACAGCAGCTGCGAGATCTCCTCGGCGGCGGCTTCCTTGCCCTCGTACTCGGCGGCCATCCAGACCTCGGCGGCCTCTTCGACGACCTTCTTGCCGATGGCATGGACGCCCTTGTCCACCAGTTCCGCGGTGCGGGAGGTGGCCGGGTCGCCGGTCTCGGCCTTGAGCTTGAGCTCGGCGAAGAGCTCTTCGAAGGTTTTGGGGGTTCCGTTCGCCATGATGGTCCTAAGAGTACGGGGTGAGGGTCGCGTCATCAGCGCCAGGGTTCGCTCACCGTGCGCAGCGTGGTCGCGGTGGCGACGGCGGCGGTGACGGCCTCGTGGCCCTTGTCCTCGGTGGATCCTTCGAGGCCGGCCCGGTCGAGGGCCTGCTCCTCGGTGTCGACGGTGAGGACACCGAATCCGACGGGTACGCCGGTGTCGATCGAGACCTGGGTGAGGCCGTGGGTGACGCCCTGGCACACGTACTCGAAGTGCGGCGTTCCGCCGCGGATGACGACGCCGAGCGCCACGATGGCATCGTAGCCGCGCCCGGCGAGGACCTTCGCCACGACCGGGAGCTCGAAGCTGCCGGGGACGCGGAGGAGGGTCGGCTCGTCGATGCCCAGCTCACTGAGGGCGCGCAGGGCGCCGTCGACGAGACCGTCCATGATCTTCTCGTGCCACTGCGCCGCGATGACCGCGACCCGCAGGTCGCCGCAGTTCTTCACGCTGAGGACGGGTGCGCCCTTGCCGCTCATGATTCTCCTTGCCGGTGGATACGTACGTGATTACTGGTTGGCGCAGGTGGAGGCCGGGGAGCCGTCGAGCCAGGGAAGGTCGTGGCCCATCCGGTCCCGCTTGGTGCGCAGGTAGCGGAGGTTGTGCTCGCCGGCCGTGACGGGCATGGGCTCGCGGCCCTCGACCGTGAGGCCGTGCCGGGTCAGGGCGTCGATCTTGTCGGGGTTGTTGGTCATCAGGCGCAGGCTCCGGACGCCGAGGTCGACGAGGATCTGCGCGCCGGCCGCGTAGTCGCGGGCGTCGGCGGGGAGCCCGAGTTCCAGGTTGGCGTCGAGGGTGTCGCGGCCGCGCTCCTGGAGCTCGTACGCGCGGAGCTTGGACAGCAGGCCGATGCCGCGGCCCTCGTGGCCCCGGAGGTAGACGACGACGCCGCGGCCGGCCTCGGTGATGCGGTCCATGGAGGCCTGCAGCTGGGGGCCGCAGTCGCAGCGCAGTGAGTGGAAGATGTCGCCGGTCAGGCACTCGGAGTGGACCCGGACCAGGACGTCCTCGCCGTCGCCGATCTCGCCGTGGACGAGGGCGACGTGCTCGACGCCGTCCACGGTGGAGCGGTAGCCGTACGCGGTGAAGTCGCCGTGCGCGGTGGGGAGCTGGACCTCGGCCTCGCGGCGGACGGTCGGCTCGGCGGAGCGCCGGTAGGCGATCAGGTCCTCGATGGAGATGATCGTGAGGCCGTGCTTGCGGGCGAAGGGGACCAGCTCGGGCAGGCGCAGCATGACGCCGTCCTCGCCGGCGATCTCGACGATCGCGCCGGCCGGGCGGAGTCCCGCGAGGCGGGCGAGGTCGACGGCGGCCTCGGTGTGGCCGTTGCGGGCCAGGACGCCGCCGGGCTTGGCGCGCAGCGGGAAGATGTGGCCGGGCCGGACGAAGTCGGAGGGCTCGTGGTCGCCGCTCGCGAGCATCCGCAGGGTGGTGGCGCGGTCGGCGGCGGAGATGCCGGTGGTGACGCCGTGGGCGGGGGACGCGTCGACGGAGACGGTGAAGGCCGTGCGCATCGACTCGGTGTTGTGCTCGACCATCTGCGGGAGCTGGAGACGCTCCAGTTCGTCGTTCTCCATCGGCGCGCAGATCAGTCCGCGGCACTCGCTCATCATGAAGGCGATGACCTCGGGGGTGGCCTTCTCGGCGGCGATGACGAGGTCGCCCTCGTTCTCGCGGTCCTCGTCGTCGACGACGACGACGGGGCGGCCGGCGGCGATGTCGCGGATGGCCTGCTCGACGGGGTCGAGGGCGAGGTCGGTGGCGTCCCAGATCGGCAGCGCGCTCATGCGTGGGCTCCTTCCAGAGCGTTGGCGGAGGTCGTGCGCGTCCGGAGCCACCAGTCGCGCATGCCCCAGACGACGAGGGCGAAGTAGATGACGTAGACCAGGCCGGAGAAGGCGAGGCCGCTGTTGAAGGCGAGCGGGACGCCGACGAGGTCGACGAGGAGCCAGGCGAACCAGAACTCGACCAGGCCGCGGGCCTGCGCGATCATCGCGACGAGGGTGCCGACGAAGATGTACGCGTCGGCCCACGGGCTCCAGGAGAGCGACGGGTAGAGGGTGAACAGGCCGCCGACGGCGAGGGTGCCGACGACCGCCCCGGCGAGGAGCAGTCCGCGCTCCTTCCAGGTGGCGAAGCGGACGGCGATGGAGCCGTCCTGGGCCTGCTGCCGGCCCCGGTTCCACTGCCACCAGCCCCAGGCGGCGACGCCGATGACGAGGAGCTGCTTGCCGACGCCGCCGGAGAGGTGGGCGGAGGCGTAGGCGCCGACCAGGATCACGCCGGAGAGCAGCTGGGCGGGCCAGGTGAGGATGGAACGGCGCCAGCCGAGCGCGAGGGCTATGAGTCCGATCGTGTTGCCGATCATGTCGGACCACATGATCTGCTGACCGAAGGCGCTGAACGCCTCGGAGTTGAGCCAGCTCACTTGTCGCTCTCCTTGGCGTTCGGGCCGAGCAGCCGCTCGACGTACTTGGCGATGACGTCCACTTCGAGGTTGACCGGGTCGCCGGACTGCTTGATGCCGAGCGTGGTCAGGTCGAGGGTGGTGGGGATGAGGCTGATGGTGAACCAGTCGTCGGTGACCTCGACGACGGTGAGGCTGACGCCGTCGACCGTGATCGAGCCCTTCTCGACGACGTACCGGGAGAGGTGGGCGGGCAGGCCGACCTTGACGAGTTCCCAGTGCTCGGACGGGGTGCGCTCGAGGATCGTGCCGGTGCCGTCCACGTGGCCCTGGACGATGTGACCGCCGAGGCGGCCGCCGACGGCCATGGGCCGCTCCAGGTTGACGCGGGAGCCGACCTCCAGGGCGCCGAGGCTGGACCGCTTGAGGGTCTCGGCCATGACGTCGGCGGTGAACTCGCCGTCGCCGAACTCGACGACCGTGAGACAGACACCGTTGACGGCGATGGAGTCGCCGTGCTGGGCGCCTTCCGTGACCAGGGGACCGCGCAGGCGGAAGCGGGAGGCGTCCTCCAGCTGCTCGACGGCGGTGACCTCGCCCAGTTCTTCGACGATTCCGGTGAACACGGTCAGGCTCCCTTGAGGGTGGCGGTGAGGTGCGGGGTGGCGGTGATGCGGAGGTCGGGTCCGACGCGCACGGTCTCGGTGACGTCGAGCCGCAACGCTTCGGTGATCGTGCTGATTCCTGCGTCGGCGAGCGCGTTCGGGCCGGCGCCGAGGAGGACGGGGGCGAGGTAGCCGACCACCTGGTCGACGGCGCCCGCTGCGACGAAGGCGCCCGCGAGGGTGGGGCCGCCTTCGAGGAGGACGGAGCGGACGCCGCGCGCGTGGAGGGCGTCCAGGAGGGCGGGGACGGACAGGCCGCGCTCGGCCCTGGGGAGGCGTACGGCCTCGGCGCCGTCGAGGGAGGACTCGGCGTCGTCCGCGATCGCGATCAGGGTGGGGCCCGCGTCGTCAAGGACCCGGGCACCGGGCTTCACGGCGCTCGCCTCGGTGTCGACGACGACCCGGAGCGGCTGGACGGCCCCCTCGATGCCGCGTACGGCCAGATGGGGGTCGTCCGCGCGGGCGGTGCCGGAGCCGACCACGACGGCGTCGGCCTCGGCGCGCAGCCGGTGGACGTCGGCGCGCGACTCGGCGGAGGTGATCCAGCGGGAGGTGCCGTCGGCGGCGGCGATCCGGCCGTCGAGGGTGGCGGCGTACTTCCAGCGGACGAAGGGGCGGCCGTGGCGTACGGAGGTGAGCCAGGCGATGTTGCCGGCCTCGGCCTCGGCCTCCAGGAGGCCCTGCTCGACCTCGGTCCCGGCGGCACGCAGGGTGTCGGCACCGCCGGTGGCCTGCGGGTTCGGGTCGCCGACTGCGTACACGACGCGGCTGACGCCGGCCTCGATCAGAGCCTGGGCGCAGGGGCCGGTGCGGCCGGTGTGGTTGCAGGGTTCGAGGGTGACGTAGGCGGTTCCGCCGCGGGCGAGGACGCCTGCCTCGCGCAGGGCGTGGACCTCGGCGTGGGGGCCGCCGGCGCGCTGGTGGAAGCCTTCGCCGACCACGTGTCCGGAGGCGTCGGTGATGACGCACCCGACGACCGGGTTGGGGCTGGTGGCGCCGAGACCGCGTGCGGCGAGCTCGACGGCGCGTCGCATGGCGGTGATGTCGGCCTGCTGGGCCACCGGGTCCTCCTGCCTCTTCGGGCACGGACTCCGGGGCCTGTCGATGACGACAGAGAAGCGGAACGACGCTCGCGCAGGGTGCGCCGAGGCCGAGGTCCCGCGGGTACGCCGATCGGTGTCGATACGACGACCAGCGGACATACGGCCGGCACACCCCTGACAGGGGTCGCCCGCCGCGCACTGCCTCCCATCCGGACTTTCACCGTCGGTCCAGGAATCTCACCTGGTCAACCGGCCACTGGCTGTGGACGGGTCGCGGACTATACCGCCGGTTCGGAATTACACCGACCCCGGAGTGCGCTGCTGCTGATACAGGGCCAGTGTGCCACGACCCGCGCGGGGCGATGCGGCCGGGTTCCTGTGGCCTGGCTCACAGACTTCCACATCACCCTTCTTTGGTCCAGACCTATTGACGCACTGGTCTAGTCCTCTTAATCTCCGTGTCACCTCCGAGGAACGGTCCGGCGGGGTGCGCACTCCACGGGCCCAACACGAGCCACCCCTTTGTTCGTTGTGTTCTTCCTCCCCCTGCGCCTGACGGCGTGGGGGGTCCCCCGCCCCAGGAGGAAAGATCGTGTTGTCCCCCACCGCGAAAAGAGCCTCGCTGCTCTCCTCCGGCGCAGCCGTCGCCGGGCTGCTGCTCAGCTCGCTCTCCGGCGGCGTCTCGTACGCGGCCGACAACGAGTCCTGTCGCCCCGACGGGCTCTACAAGACCCCGGGCGTCGACGTCCCGTACTGCTCGGTCTACGACACCGAGGGCCGCGAGAAGATGGGCGCGGACCACCAGCGCCGGGTCATCGGCTACTTCACCGGCTGGCGCGACGGCAAGAACGGCCAGCCCGCCTACCTGGCCAAGGACATCCCGTGGGAGAAGATCACCCACATCAACTACGCCTTCGGCCACATCGGCGGGGACAACAAGCTCTCCGTGGGCACGGACGGTCCGAACAACGCGGCCACCGGGATGACCTGGCCCGGTGTCGCAGGCGCCGAGATGGACCCCGCGTACTCCTACAAGGGCCACTTCAACCTGCTCAACAAGTTCAAGAAGCAGCACCCGAACGTGAAGACGCTGATCTCGGTCGGCGGCTGGGCCGAGACCGGCGGCTACTTCGCGGACAACGGCGACCGGGTCAACTCCGGCGGCTTCTACTCGATGGCGACCAACGCCGACGGTTCGGTCAACCAGGCCGGGATCGACACCTTCGCCGCCTCGTCCGTCGACTTCATCCGCAAGTACGGCTTCAACGGCGTCGACATCGACTACGAGTACCCGACGACCATGAAGGACGCCGGGAACCCGCTCGACTGGCAGCTCGCCAACGCGCGCCGCGCCGGACTCGTCCAGGGCTACGCGGCCCTCATGAAGTCCCTGCGCGAGAAGCTGGACGTCGCGGGCGCCGCCGACGGCAAGCACTACCTGCTGACCGTCGCCGCCCCCTCCTCCGGCTATCTGCTGCGGGGCATGGAGACCTTCCAGATGCAGAAGTATCTGGACTACGTCAACATCATGTCCTACGACCTGCACGGCGCCTGGAACGAGTACGTCGGGCCCAACGCCTCCCTCTTCGACGACGGCAAGGACGGCGAGCTCGCCGCCGCCAACGTCTACGGCTCGGCCCAGTACGGCAACATCGGCTACCTCAACACCGACTGGGCGTACCACTACTTCCGCGGCTCGATGCCGGCCGGCCGGATCAACATCGGCCTGCCCTACTACACCCGCGGCCACAAGAACGTGCAGGGCGGCACCGACGGCCTGTGGGGCAAGGCCTCCGCGACCACCTGCCCGGCCGGAGCCGGTCTGACCAAGTGCGGTGACGGCGCCACCGGCATCGACAACCTGTGGCACGACAAGGACACCAACGGTGTCGAGTCGCCCGCGGGCTCCAACCCGATGTGGCACGCGAAGAACCTCGAGAAGGGGATCGTCGGCGACTACGTCACCCAGTACGGCTTCCCGGCGAACACCACCCTGACCGGCACCTACGCCCGCAAGTACGACTCGACCCTGGTCGCTCCGTGGCTGTGGAACGCGCAGAAGAAGGTCTTCCTCTCCACCGAGGACGAGCAGTCGGTGGCAGCCAAGGCCGACTACGTGGTGAACAAGGGCATCGGCGGCACCATGGTCTGGGAGATGGCCGGTGACTACGCCTGGAACGCCGCCAAGGGCCAGTACGAGATGGGCTCGACGCTCACCTCGCTGATGTACGACAAGTTCAAGACGGCCGCCCCGTACGGCGCGAAGAAGTCCAACGCGACCCTGCCGACCAAGGCCGTGAAGATCGACGCGCAGTTCACCGAGTTCAAGCTCGGCGACTCGAACTACCCGATCACCCCGAAGATCAAGATCACCAACAACACGGCGACGGCGCTGCCGGGCGGCACCGAGTTCCAGTTCGACTACGGCACCTCGGCCCCGGCCAACGCCTCCGACCAGTCGGGCTTCGGCACGAAGGTGATCAGCAGCGACCACACGGGCAGCAACGTGGGCGGCCTGAAGGGCGACTTCCACCGCGTCTCCCTGAAGCTCCCGGCCTGGCAGTCGCTGGCCCCGGGCGCCACGGTCGACCTGGCGTTCAACTACTACCTGCCGGTGTCCACCCCCTCCAACTGGACGGTGAACATCAACGGCACGACGTACGCCCTCGCCGGTGACCTGGCGCGCGGCACGACGGTGGTGGAGCCCGGGACGACCACCCCGCCGACCACGCCGCCCACCACGCCTCCGACGACCCCGCCCACGACTCCCCCGACCACGCCTCCGACGACGCCGCCCACCGGCTGCGGCACGGTCCCGGCGTACGTGGCCGGCACGGTCTACAACGCGGGCAACGAGGTCTCCCACAACGGCCGCAAGTACAAGGCCCAGTGGTGGACCCAGAACGAGACGCCGGGCACGACCGGCGAGTGGGGCGTCTGGAAGGACCTCGGGGCCTGCTGACCCACCCCCTCCGAACCCCCGGCGGCGGAACATCACGGCCCTTGCCGCCGCCGGGCTCCCACAGCGCCGCGCCCCCCTGTCCGGGGCGCGGCGCCTCCGCGTGTGCGGGGCGCGGCGCCTCCGCGTGTGCGGGGGAGGCCGAGGGCGGTCAGTCTGGAGACATGAGCACGATCCTGGTGACCGGTGGCACGGGAACCCTCGGCCGGCCCGTCTGTGAGCGGCTGCGCGCGGACGGCCACGACGTACGGGTCCTCAGCAGGCACTCACCGCCCTACGCGGTCGACCTCCGGCAGGGCGGGCCGCTGCTCGACCGGGCGGTCGACGGGGTCGACGCGGTCGTCCACTGCAGCAACATCCTGCGCGGCGACAAGGACGCCGCGCACCTCCTGATCGAGGCGGCCCGGCGCGCCGGGGTGCCGCATCTGCTCTACATCTCGATCATCGGCGTCGACCGGGTGCCGCTCGGCTACTACCGCACCAAGTACGCGGTGGAACGCATGATCCAGGGCTCCGGCATCGGCTGGACGCTGCTCCGCACCACCCAGTTCCACGACCTGATCCTCCAGCTGCTCCAGGGCCTGGCAAAGCCGCCCGTGATGCCGCTGCCCAAAGAGGTGCGGGACCAGCCCCTGGAGGTGACGGAGGCGGCCGCGCGCCTCGCGGAGCTGGCCGCGGGGCCACCGGCGGGCCGGGTGGAGGACATGGGCGGCCCCGAGATCAAGACCTTCGTCGAGCTGGCCCACTCCTATCTGCGGGCGAGCGGCCGTCGGCGCCGCCTCGTGGAGGTCCCGTTGCCGGGAAGGGTCTACCGGGGGCTGCGGCGCGGCGAGCACCTGGCACCGGACCGCGCGGTGGGGCGGGTGACGTTCGACGAGTTCCTGGCGGGGCGGTTCGGCGGGGCGGGCGGCCCGGGCGCGGGTGCGGGCCCAGGCGGGGGCGCGGGCGCGGGCGCCTGAAGCCTTGTGCTGCCCGTAGACCTGTTCCGGTGTCCCGTCGTTCCCGGGTCCCCTCGTTCCCGGGTCCCGCCGTTCCGGTGTCCCCTCGTACCGGAGTCCCCTCGTCCCCGGGTCCCGCCGTTCTGGGGTCCGGCGTCCTAGAGTCCCGCCGTCGGCGCCCCGAAGAGCGCGTCCTGCGCCGCGTCCCGGGCCAGGAGCAGGGCACCGCGCAGCACCGCCGCGCCGCCGAGCGCCGTCGCGCGGACCTCCGTACGGAGCGGGGAGAGGGCGGCGAGTTCGGCCTCCACGCGGGCGGCGAGCGCGGCGCCGCCCTGGTGTCCGGTCTCCCCCGCGAGGACCACGCAGCCGGGGTCGAGGACCGAGACGACGGCGGCCGCGCCGACGGCGAGACGACGGGCCAGGGCGTCGAGGAAGGGAGCGTGGCCCGGATGCGGTGCCGTCCCCGTGGCGGAACCGTCCGCCCCGGCGTCCCCGGAGGTCAGCGCCTCTGCCGCCGTGAGACCGTGGACGGCGGCCAGGGACTCGACGGCCGCCGCGCAGGCCAGCTCGTGGAAGCCGCCGTCGCAGCCGGTGGCCGAGGGAAGCCCCGAGGTGCCGGGCACGGGCAGGAAGCCGATCTCGCCGGCGCCGCCCGAGGCCCCGCGGCGCAGCCGTCCGCCCAGGACGACGGCCGCGCCGACGCCCTGGCCGAGCCAGAGCAGGACGAAGTCCTCGCGGTCGCGGGCCGTGCCCTCGCGCAGTTCGGCGACGGCGGCGAGGTTGGTCTCGTTCTCGACGAGGACGTGCGCGGGCAGCCGTTCCTGGAGGACGCCGACGAGCCGCCGGTGCCAGGCGGGCAGTCCCGAGGAGTCGCGGAGTTCGCCGGTGGCCGGGTCGATGAGGCCGGGGGCGCCGACGGCCACGCTGTGCAGCCGGTCGGCGCCCGCCTCCTTCACGGTCCGCTCCAGGAGCGCGACCGCCTTCTCGACGGCGGGCCCGGTGTCACTGTCGTCGCCGACGGGTACGGAGGCCTCGGCGAGCGTGGTGCCGAGCAGGTCGGCGACGGTGACGGAGACCGACCGGGTCCGTACGTCGAGGGCGGCGAGGTGCGCGCGGTCGGCGACGAGTCCGTACAGCTTGGCGTTGGGTCCCCGGCGTTCGGCTCCGGACTCCCCGACGACATGGACGAGCCCGGAACGGTGGAGCCGCTCGACGAGGTCGGCGACGGTGGGCCGGGAGAGTCCGGTGAGGGTCTTGAGCTGAGTGGCCGTCAACGGGCCTTCGTCCTGGAGCAGTCGCAGGGCGAACCGGTCGTTGATGGCTCGTGCGGTGCTCGGGGATGCGGCCATGCGGCGATCCTCTCAGACGCGCCCGGGTACGGATGCCGTCCTGCGGTCTATTTATCAGGCAGGGTTCCTGATAGTTTACGGCCGCACCACCCGGCCATGCCACGTCACCACCCAGGGAGGGACCATGGCGGCGGAGACCGTCACCAGCACCGAACGCCTGCGGCGGGCGCGCTTCGCCGTCGCCGCCGTCTTCTGCGTCCACGGCGCCGTCACCGGCAGTTTCGCGACCCGCATCCCCTGGATCCAGGAGCACGCGGGCGTGAGCGCGGGACAGCTCGGACTCGCGCTCGCCTTTCCCGCCCTCGGCGCCTCCGTCGCGATGCCGCTGGCCGGGGCCGTGTCCCACCGGTTCGGCGCCCGTACGGCGCTGCGCGGCCTGCTCACCCTCTGGACGCTGGCCCTGACGCTGCCCTCGCTGGCCCCGAACGTCTGGGGCCTGTGCGCCGCGCTCTTCGTGTACGGCGCGACCGCCGGCATGTCCGACGTGGCGATGAACGCGCTCGGGGTCGAGACCGAGAACCGGCTCGGAAAGTCCATCATGTCGAGCCTGCACGGCATGTGGAGCGCGGGCGCCCTCATCGGTTCCGCCGCCGGTACGGTCGCCGCCCACCTCGGCGGCGACGCCCGGCTCCACCACCTGATCGCGGCCCTGGTCCTCACCGCCCTCGGTCTGGTCTTCTGCCAGGGCGTCCTGGACGTGCGCAGCACGCCGGACGAGGAGCCGCCCCCGCGCTTCTCGCTGCCGCCGAAGTCCGCGCTGATCATCGGCGCGATCGGCTTCTGCGCGGTGTTCGCGGAGGGCGCCAGCCTCGACTGGTCGGCCGTCTACCTCCGGGACGAGCTGGGCAGCTCCGCCGGGCTCGCGGCCGCCTCGACGACCGCCTTCGCGCTGACGATGACCGTCGCACGCCTGGCCGGCGACCGGGTCGTGGACCGCTTCGGCGCGGTCCGTACGGTACGGGTCGGCGGCGCCGTCGCCACCCTCGGCGGGGTCCTGGTCGTCCTCGCCCCGCACGCCGCCGTCGCCATGGCCGGATTCGGTCTCATCGGGCTCGGGGTCGCGGTCGTCGTGCCGCTCGCCTTCGCGGCGGCCGGGCGCAGCGGCCCCAACCCGAGCCAGGCCATCGCGGGCGTCGCCACCATCACGTACACCTCGGGGCTCATCGCGCCCTCGGCGATCGGCGGCATCGCCGACGCGACCTCGCTGGTCTTCTCGTTCGGCCTGGTCACCCTGCTCGCCCTGGGGCTGGTCGTGGGCGCGGGCGTCCTCAGGTCCGCGGATCGGGAGTCCACACCGGCGACGCCCGCTCCGGAGAAGACCCCGGGCCGCGTCGGGTAGCGGTTCCGGGCCCGGGCGGACGGGGGTCCCGGGCCCGGGCGAACGTCCCGAGCCCCCGGCGGCGCATACCATGTGGCTGATCTTTTGCGGTCACGACACGGCCGCCGGAACCGGAGAACGGGAGCCACCTCATGAACCTCGGCGTGCGCTGGACTTTGCACGGCGACGGGAAGACACCCGCTCCCGGAGCCGTCGTCCGCCCGGACGAACGGCTCTCCTGGCCCCGTACCGTCGGCCTCGGCGCCCAGCACGTGGTCGCCATGTTCGGTGCCTCGTTCGTCGCTCCGGTGCTCATGGGGCTCGACCCGAACCTCGCGATCATGATGTCCGGTTTCGCGACCGCGATCTTCCTGCTCGCGACCCGCGGCACCGTCCCCTCCTACCTGGGCTGCTCGCTCTCGTTCGTCGGTGTCGCCGCGGCGATCCGGGCCGCCGGCGGCACCAGCGCCACCGTGACGGGCGCGGTGTTCGTCGTCGGCGCGGTGCTCTTCCTCGCCGGCCTCGCGGTCAGGAAGTTCGGGGCGCGCATCATCCACGCGGCGATGCCGCCGATCGTGACCGGCGCCGTCGTCATGCTGATCGGCTTCAACCTGGCCCCGGTCACCGCGGCCACCTACTGGCCGCAGGACCAGTGGACGGCGCTCCTCACGATGCTGTTCACCGGCCTCGCCGTCGTCTGCCTGCGCGGCTTCTGGTCCCGCATCGCGATCTTCCTCGGCCTGATCTTCGGCTACGGCATCTCGTGGATCTTCGACCTGGTCTTCGGCAAGATCCATTCGATGTCCGCGAGCGGCCAGGTCACCGACCACTGGCGGCTCGACCTCTCCGGTGTCTCCCAGGCCGACTGGGTCGGTCTGCCCACGTTCCACGGCCCGAGCTTCGAGTGGTCCGCGATCCTGGTCGCGCTGCCCGTCGTCATCGCCCTGATCGCCGAGAACGCCGGACACGTCAAGGCGGTCGGCGAGATGACCGGCAAGCCGCTGGACGACCAGCTCGGCACCGCGATCGCCGCCGACGGTGCCGCCTCGATGCTGTCGACGGCCGTGGGCGGCCCGCCGAACACCACGTACTCCGAGAACATCGGCGTCATGGCCGCCACCCGCGTCTACTCGACGGCCGCGTACTGGGCCGCCGCCGGCTTCGCCCTGCTCTTCGGCCTCTGCCCGAAGTTCGGCGCGGTCGTCGCCGCCATCCCCGGTGGCGTCCTCGGCGGCATCACCGTGATCCTGTACGGCATGATCGGCCTGCTCGGCGCCCAGATCTGGATCAACGCCAAGGTCGACCTGCGCAACCCGCTCAACCTGGTCCCGGCCGCCGCGGGCATCATCATCGGCGTCGGCGGGGTGAAGCTGACCTTCACGGACACCTTCGAGCTGGGCGGCATCGCGCTCGGCACGATCGTCGTCATCACCGGCTACCACGTGCTGCGGGCCTTCGCCCCGGCCCACCTCAAGCAGCAGGAGCCGCTCCTCGACTCGGGCACCAGCTCGTACGAGGGCACGTCCGGTGACAGCACCTCCGGCGAGAGCACGTCCGGCGAGAGCACGTCCAGCGAGGGCACGTCCGGTGAGAGCACGTCCGGCGACGGGCCGCTGTCGAAGAACTGAGTGATTCGCCCGTTCTGGGTAAGCCGGGCCGGAGGAGTTCCCTCCCGGGCCCGGCGACTGGGAGCCTGCCCGCATGGCGCAGACCCAGCAGATCGGGCAGAGCGAACAGACACAGCGGGTCGGGCGGCAGCCCGGCCCGTTCCTCGCGGTCGACCCCGTGGTGGACCGGATGCGGGCGTTCCGATCGGCCTGGCATCCGGCCGACGGGGTCGCCGTCTTCAACCGGGTCTATCTGACCGTCACCGAGGAGATCGGCCACGCCATCGAGGCGGGCGGCTTCGCCGACCGGCGTGCCGCCGCCACCCTCGACGTGCGGTTCGCCGAGCGCTATCTGACGGCGGTCGACGCGGCCGCGACCGGCCGCCCCTCCCCCGCCTGCTGGCGGCCGCTGTTCCGCTACCGCCGGCATCCCGGCGTACGGCCGCTGCAGTTCGCACTGGCCGGGATCAACGCCCACATCGGCCACGACCTGGCCCTCGCGGTGGTCGACACCTGCCGGGTCCTGGAGTGCGCGCCCGCCGACCTGGAGGACGAGTTCGACCGGGTCGGGGACGTCCTGGTCCTCCTGGAGGAGCGCATCCGGGAGGAACTGATGCCGGGCCCGGACCTCCTGGAGATCGCGGACCCGCTGACCCATCTGCTCGGCTGCTGGAGCCTGGACCGGGCCCGCGACGGGGCCTGGCTCGCGGCGCGCTCGCTGTGGCAGCTGCGCGGCCTGCCCGAGCTGGCCGAGGAGTTCACGGAACGCCTCGACCGCTCGGTGGGCCTGGTGGGACGGATGCTCCTCACGCCCCTGACCAGGCCCTGAACCGGCCGGGCCGGACCGTTCCTGACCCGGCCGGCCTCACCGCCCCTGACCCGGCCGGGCCGTCCTTGAACCGGCCGGGCCCCGGACCGTACGGCTCAGTCCTCCGGCAGCTCGACCGGGGCGATCTCGTCGTACACGTCGCCCGGACCCGGGTTGGTGGCGTCGGTGCCGCCGCCGAAGTGGTGCATCACGCCCCACACCGCGTTGAGCGCCGTCTGCACCGCGCCCTCGGCCCAGCCGGCCGTCCACGAGATGTCGTCGCCCGCGAGGAAGATGCCCCGCTTGTCCTCGGGCAGCCGGTCCTGCATGAAGTGGGTGAACAGGCGCCGCTGGTAGCGGTAGTGACCGGGCAGGTTCGCCTTGAACGCGCCCATGAAGTAGGGCTCGTTCTCCCAGGAGACCGTCACCGGGTTGCCGATGATGTGCTTCCGGATGTCGACCTTCGGGTAGATCTCGCCGAGCGACTTCAGCATGACCTCCATCCGCTCGTTCGCGGACAGCGGCAGCCACTTCAGGCTGTCGTCGCACCAGGTGTACGACAGGCAGATCGTGGCCGGCTTGTCCGGGCCGTCGTCCAGGAGGTACGTGCCGCGGGTCATCCGGTCGGTCAGCGTCATCGACATGACGTCACGGCCGGTCTCCTCGTCCTTGTCCAGCCAGAACGGCCGGTCGACCGGGACGAAGAGCTTCGAGGACTCCATGTAGTGGGTCCGCTCGATCGCCGTCCAGTGGTCGATCGGGAAGAGCGAGTCGTCACAGGCGATCTTGGAGAGCAGCATCCAGGACTGGGCGGTGAAGATCGCCGCCTGGAAGGTGCGGATGTCGCCGGAGGCGTCGGTGACGGTGATCCGGTTGCCGGCGGTCCGGTTCAGCCGGGTCACGGCCGGCTTCGGGGCGCCCTCGTGCAGGGAGCTGAGCGAGGTGCCCTGCGCCCAGTGGACGATCTTCTCCGGCTCGCGCTCCCACAGGCGCAGCGGCAGCTGCTGCGAGCCGCCGACGATGCCGCGGTGGTGGTCGTCCGCCTCGGTGTAGACGACGCGGAGGATCTCCAGGATGGAGTTGGGGAAGTCGGTGTCCCAGCCGCCGGTGCCGAAGCCGACCTGGCCGAAGATCTCGCGGTGGCGGAAGGACTTGAAGGACTCCGACTCGCAGAGGAAGCCGTAGAAGGTCTGGTTGTCGAGCTTCTCGACGAGCTTCGACCAGATCTCGCGGATGCGCGGGACGTCGCGCTCGCGCATGGCCTGGTTCATGTCGGAGAAGTCGGCGCCCTCGTCGAGGCAGGCGTTCCACGCGTTCATCACGTCGCGGTAGACCTGCGGGAGGTCGTCGACGGTGGTGGCGTAGTGGGACTCGCCCTTGAGGTCGACGACGGTCGAGGGGGTCGTCTCGGCCAGCGGGTTCGGGAAGGGCGTGGTCTCCAGGCCGACCAGGTCGATGTAGTGCTGGAGCGCGGTCGAGGAGGGCGGGAACCGCATGGCGCCCATCTCGGCGGTGAGGCCCTCGGTGGCGGTGCCCTCGAAGCCGACGGTACGCAGGCGGCCGCCGATCTGGTCGGCCTCGTAGACGACGGGCTTGAGACCCATCTTCATCAGCTCGTACGCGGCGATGATGCCGGAGAGTCCGCCGCCGATGACGGCGACCTCGGTGCCGTGCTCGGTCGCCGGTATCTGGCCGAGCCCGGCCGGGTGGGCCAGGAAGTCGTCGTAGGCGTACGGGAAGTCCGGACCGAACATGGTGATCGGCGGCTGGCCGTCGCTGTGAGGGACGGCGGTCGTGGGCACCGTGGACGTCATGGGGTACGGACTCCTTGCGCGGAAAAAGTGGTGAGGCCTGGCGACTGCGCGAGTGGGGCGGGGCGGTTCAGACGAGAGAGCCGTAGAGGCCCGGGCGCCGGTCGCGGAGGTAGGGGTTCTCCTCGCGGGAGGCCGCGAGGAAGGCCGGGTCGACGTCGCCGAGGACGAGGTCCTCGCCGCGCCCGGCCCGAGCCCGGGCGGTGCCGTCGGGGCCCGCGAGGGTGGAGAGCCCGACGAACTCGAACTCCTTCTCCGGGCCGGTCCGGTTGGCGTACGCGATGTAGAGCTGGTTCTCGAAGGCGCGGACCGGCACCACGGACAGGGGCACGACCTCGGCGGGGTGCATGAGCGCGGTCGGTACGAGGAGGAGGTCCGTACCGGCCAGCGCGTGCGCCCGCACGTTCTCGGGGAACTCGACGTCGTAGCAGATCATCATGCCGACGGTGAGGCCGTCGAGCTCCGCCTGGACGACGGCCCGGTCACCGGGGGTGAACCACGTCAGTTCGAAGTCTCCGAAGAGGTGGGTCTTCCGGTACCGCGCGAGCGGGACGCCGTCGGCGCCGACGAGCTGCGCGGAGTTGTACAGGACCCCGTGCTGCTCGGTGTCCCGCTCCGGGTAGCCGTAGCCGACGGCCAGGCCGTGGCGCACGGCGATCGCCGCGACGGCGCGGGCGGAGGGGCCGTCGGCCGGCTCGGCGAGGCGCGCGATGTCGGCGCCGATGGCATACCCGGTGAGGAAGAGCTCGGGGGCGAGCAGCAGTCCCGCACCGGCGGCGGCCGCGCGGCCGGCCGCCTCGTCGAGGATCTTGAGATTGGCGGCCACGTCACCGAGTTCGCCGGAGCTCTGGAGCAGGGCGGTGCGCAGCGCGGGCATGCGTGATCCTCGGGGGTCGGAGTACAGGGGGAAGACGTCAAAAACGGTACGGTTTCGCGCTCGGTCGGGACAAGACGGCAGCGTTGCGGACCGACCGTCGAACCGTTGCGCGATCGACCGGTGGGGCGGCGATTCGTTGCGTACGGCTCCGCCCGGGGTCGCGGTCCTTCTCCGCCGCGCGGCGGAGAGGGAACCGTCCTGCGGCTCGACGCCGTGCGGCGGGCGCCGGGGAAGAGTGGTGGTCGTCCGGAAGACCCCGGACGACCTGCCGAAAGGACCGCGTAGCCATGAACCGTCGTACGAAGATCGTCGCCGTCTCCGCAGCCGTTCTGCTCACCCTGGGGGCCGGGGGCATGGCCGCCGCCTCGGCGGACGACAGCCACCGCCCCGTCGCCGCCCCGGCCGCCGTCTCGGAGGCCGCGGCGCTGACCGGCACGGCCAAGCTGTACCGCCCGGCCGGGGACGACATCACGTTCTCCTTCGACGCGCACCTCGCGGAGAAGGACCGGCAGGATCCGATGAAGGCCACCGGCACCTTCCGTTTCAGCCACTACAAGGGCGACTGGGGCGGCTACGCCAAGGTGAAGGTCGACTGCCTCACCACGGGCGGCAAGGTGGCCGTCGTGTCCGGAACCGTCGTCGAGACGGATGTGAAGGAGTTCCGGAAGGCGCGGGTGGGCGTCACGGTCCACGACACCCCCGGCGGCGACCGGCTCGGCTACACCTGGATGACCGCCGACCCGCAGAAGGACAAGGTGCCGCCGTGCCTCAGCGGCGCGCCGTTCGAGAAGGTCGAGAAGGGGACGGGCGACTTCAAGGTCGTGCCCTGGGAGTTCGTCTACCCGACCGAGTAGACCGCTGGACCGCCCCACGGGGGTGGGCGGGCGAAGGGCGGTGCGGGAACCACGGCCCGCACCGCCCGACAGCCGGCGTCCCCGCGGGGTTACGCGGGCGAACCCGAGGAGAAGCGTCGCAGGAGCGGCGACAGCACCAGGACGGACTTGGTGCGCTCCACGAAGGGCTCGCCCGCGATCCGCTCCAGGACCCGCTCGAAGTGGCGCATGTCCGAGGCGAAGACCTGGACGACGGCGTCCGCGTCACCGGTGACGGTCGACGCGGACACCACCTCGGGGTACCGCTCCAGACCTCGCCGGATGTCGTCCGGCGAGGTGTTGTGGCGACAGTAGATCTCGACGAAGCCCTCGGTCTCCCAGCCGAGCGCCGCCGGGTCCACCCGAACGGTGAATCCGGTGATGGCGCCCTCGGCCCTGAGCCGGTCCACGCGCCGCTTCACGGCGGGGGCGGAGAGGCCGACGAGCGAGCCGATGTCGGCATAGCTGCGGCGGGCGTCCTCCGCGAGGGCGTGGACGATGCGTTCGTCGAGGTCGTTGAGTCGCACTACGGGTGGATCACTTCTCTGCTGAGGTCTCTGCCACGGTCGGCGCGGAGGCCAGTCGGGAGCGGCGCATGCCGTACAGGAAGTAGAACACGAGGCCCGCGGCCATCCAGCAACCGAAGACCACCCAGGTGACCGAGTCCAGGCTGAACATGTTGTACACGCAGAACAGGAAGCCCAGGATCGGGAAGGTCCAGCCGAGCGGCACGCGGAAGGTGCGGTCCATGGTCGGCCGGGTGCGGCGGAGCACGATCACCGCGATGTTGACCAGGGCGAAGGCGAACAGGGTGCCGATGCTGGTGGCGTCGACGAGCTTGCCCAGCGGGATGACCGAGGCGAGGGCGCCGCAGAACAGCGACACGAGGACGGTGTTCACCCGCGGGGTGCCGGTCTTGGCGTTGACCTTGCCGAAGACCTTGGGAACGAGGCCGTCGCGGGACATCGCGAAGAGCACGCGGGTCTGGCCGTAGAGCACGGTGAGGACGACGCTGGCGATCGAGATGACGGCGCCGGCGGCGAGCAGGGTGCCCCAGAACTTCTGGCCGCTGACGTCGTTCATGATCGCGGCGAGAGTGGCCTCGGAGCCGTCGAAGTCCTTCCAGTTCCACGCGCCGACCGCGACGGCCGCGACCAGGACGTAGAGCACGGTGACGATGAGCAGCGAGAGCATGATCGCGCGGGGCAGGTCACGCTTCGGGTCCTTCGCCTCCTCACCCGCGGTGGAGGCGGCGTCGAAGCCGATGTACGAGAAGAAGAGGCTGGCTCCGGCGGCGCTGACGCCGGCCATGCCGAGCGGCATGAAGTCGGCGTAGTTGCCGGACTTGAAGCCCATGAAGCCGATGGCGCAGAAGAGCACCAGCGCGGCGATCTTCACGAAGACCATGATCGTGTTGACCACGGCGGACTCGCGGGCCCCGCCGAGCAGGAAGACCATCGCGAGCAGGACGACGATCAGGCCGGGCAGGTTGATGAAACCGCCCTCGCCCGGGGCGGAGGAGAGCGCGTCGGGGATGGTGACGCCGATCGTGCCGTCGAGCAGCTCGTTGAGGTACTCGCCCCAGCCGACGGCCACGGCGGCGACCGAGACGCCGTACTCCAGGACCAGGCACCAGCCGCAGACCCAGGCGACGAGTTCACCCATCGTTGCGTAAGCGTACGAGTAGGAGGAACCCGCGACCGGTATCGAGCCGGCCAGCTCGGCGTACGAGAGGGCGGAGAAGAGAGCCGTGAGGCCGGCGATGACGAAGGCGACGGTGACCGCGGGGCCGGCCTTCGGAACGGCGTCGCCGAGCACGACGAAGATGCCGGTGCCGAGCGTGGCACCGATGCTGATCATGGTCAGCTGCCACATGGAGAGCGAGCGGCGGAGATTGCCACCCTCGCCCTGCCCACCCTCTGCGACCAGCTGTTCCACCGGCTTGCGCCGGGTCAGTGCGCCGAGAGCGGAGGTCTTGCGGGTGGCCGATTCCTCGACCGGTGGGGCTGCGCCATGGTCCAGCACTGCGGAGGCTCCTTATCGCTGCCTGTCGTCGTGACGTGGGACCGCAGCGGTACGCGGGCATGCCGAAAAAGGCCCACGGGGGAGGGGAACCGCCGAGCAGGCGGTCCCCGCCACTCCTGGTACGAGGCATGAGCCTAAGGGGCAGAGGTTCGCACTCGTAATGCAGGGTTGTTGCGCACTGCCGGATGATCATTGCGCGCTCGGGTCGCAGACGGGGAAACATTGCGCTCCCCCGCATGAATCCACACATTGGGGGTGTGAACCGGGCTCCCGCGAGCATTGACTCCTCATGCCCCGTGACCCACGCTGCGAGGCCACGACGACCCCCCGATCGGAGGCACAGGTGGGCTGGCTCGACCCGGCGCCGTTCCTGCGCGGCACGGCCTGGCTGGACGGGAACCGGCCGGTACGCGCCGACCCCGACGACCTGGAACGGCTGCCGTGGGACATCGCCGAGCGGGCCGCGCTGCCCATCGGCGTGCGGATGGAGTTCACGGCCGCCCCCGGCACGCGCGCGGTGCGGCTGCGCTACCGGGCGGCCGTCCCCGAGTCCGGCGACCCGCTCGCCGGACTCCGCCACTGCTTCGCGCTCTGGAGCGGCACGCGGCTCGTCGGCGAGGCCTGCGCCGCCCCGGCCCCCGAGGCCACCGTCACGCTCCCGCTGCCCCCGGGCGGGGGCGTCTTCACCGTCCACCTCCCGGAGGGCCAGGCGCCGGTGCCGCTCGCCCTGCGGGCCCTCGGCGGGGCCCTCTCCCCCGCCCCCGCGCAACCCCGCTGGCTGGTCCACGGCGACTCGATCACCGAGGGCTGGTGGTCGACCCGCCCGGCCCACTCCTGGCCCGCCACGGCGGGACGGCTCCTCGGCCTCGACGCGGTGAACCTCGGGTACGCGGGCGGGGCCCGCGGCGAACTGCCGCTCGCCGAACAACTGGCGCGGCTCCCCGGCGAGGTGATCACCCTCGCGTTCGGCACCAACTGCTGGTCCACGGTGCCCGCGACGGCCGACTGGCTCTACGCCACCGTCCGGGCCTTCGTGGGCCTGGTCCGCCGAGGCCACCCGGACACCCCGCTGCTGATCGTCTCGCCCGTGCTGCGCCCGGAGGCCGAGCACACCCGCAACGTCCTCGGAGCGACCCTCACGGAGCTGCGCAGGGCCATGGAGCGGGCCGGCCGGGACCTGGCCTCCGAGGGCGACACACGGCTCCTGGTCCTCCCGGGGCGGCCGCTGCTCGGCCCGGAGCACCTGGCGGACGGACTGCACCCGGACGACCGGGGTCACGCCAGGATCGCGGCGGCGGTCGCGGAGACCCTCGGCGGGGTCCTGGAGCCTTCCCTCAGGCACCCGGCGCCGTGAGGTCCCCGACCAGGAAGGTGCGGGAGGCTCCCCTCAGGCGCCCGGCGCCGCGAGCTCCCTGACCAGGAAGGTGCACGGGTCGGCCTCTTCGTGCCGGCGGCCGTCCGCGTCCGTCCAGGTCCAGCGGTCGGTGTACGCGACGACGGGCGCGTAGCCGAGTCGGCCGTACAGCGCCGCGGCCCGCGGGTTGTCGTGCCCCACGCCGATCCCCAGGACGCTTCCGCCGCGCTCCCGCGCCAGCTCCTCGGCCGCGTGGATCAGGGCCGTACCGATGCCCTGTCCCCGGAGTTCCGCCCGTACGTCGAGGCCGTTGAACTCCGGGCACTCCCCCACCGCGGCCCGCACCTCGGGGGCGGCGCAGCCGTCCCAGCGGACCTGTCCGTGGCCGACGGGCACCCCGTCACGCCAGGCGAGGAGGTACGTGCCCGTCCCGGCCTCCTGGCGCGCGAACCGGTCCGCGTGGCGGGCCGGCGCGCCGGGCGCGGGCAGGTGCCGGTCGAGCAGGGGCAGGTCGGCGGCGCGGCAGGGCCGGATCTCCGTACGGTCCACATGGTCCATGCGGCGACCGTACGGGACGACAGCGGGCCCCCGGGAGGAGTTCCCGGGGGCCCGCTCGGGTCACGACGTGACGGTACTAGCTCCAGCTGGCGTGCAGCGGCTTGCCCTCGGCGTAGCCCGCGGCGGACTGGATGCCGATCACGGCCTTCTCCTCGAACTCGGCGAGCGAGCCGGCACCGGCGTAGGTGCAGGAGGAGCGGACGCCCGCGATGATCGAGTCGATCAGGTCCTCGACGCCCGGGCGGGCCGGGTCGAGGAACATGCGCGAGGTGGAGATGCCCTCCTCGAACAGGCCCTTGCGGGCGCGGTCGTAGGCCGACTCCTCGCTCGTGCGGTTCTGCACGGCGCGGGCCGACGCCATGCCGAAGGACTCCTTGTACGGGCGGCCGTCGGCGGTGTGCTGGAGGTCGCCGGGGGACTCGTAGGTCCCGGCGAACCAGGAGCCGATCATCACGTTGGACGCGCCGGCGGCGAGCGCCATGGCGACGTCGCGCGGGTGCCGGACGCCACCGTCGGCCCAGACGTGCTTGCCGAACTTCTTGGCCTCGGCGGCGCACTCCAGGACGGCGGAGAACTGCGGGCGGCCGACGCCGGTCATCATGCGCGTGGTGCACATGGCGCCGGGGCCCACGCCGACCTTGATGATGTCCGCGCCGGCCTCGATGAGGTCGCGCACACCCTCGGCGGCGACGATGTTGCCGGCGACGATCGGGACCTGCGGGTCGAGGGCGCGCACGGCCTTGATCGCGGCGATCATCGACTCCTGGTGGCCGTGGGCCGTGTCGATGACGAGCGTGTCGACGCCCGCGTCGAGCAGCTGCTTGGCCTTGCCCGTGAAGTCGCCGTTGATGCCTACGGCGGCGGCGATGCGCAGCTTGCCCTCGGCGTCGGTGGCCGGGGTGTACAGGGTCGCGCGGAGCGCGCCCCTGCGGGTCAGGATGCCGACCAGGCGGCCGTCCTTGTCCACGGCCGGGGCGTAGCGGCGGTTGGCGTGGTCGAGCGTGTTGAACGCGTCGCGCGGCTCGATGTCGGCGTCGAGGAGCAGCAGGTCCTTCGACATGACCTCGGAGAGCTGCGTGAAGCGGTCCACCCCGGACAGGTCGGCGTCGGTGACGACACCGACCGGCCGGCGGTCCTCGTCGACGACGACGGCGGCGTCGTGCGCCCGCTTGGGCAGCAGCGAGAGCGCGTCGGCGACGGTCTGGTGGGGGGCGAGGACGATCGGGGTGTCGAGCACGTGGTGACGGCTCTTGACCCACGAGATGACGTCGGTGACGACCTCGATCGGGATGTCCTGCGGGATGACGACCAGTCCGCCCCTGCGGGCGACGGTCTCGGCCATACGGCGGCCGGCGATGGCGGTCATGTTGGCCACGACCAGCGGGATCGTGGTCCCGGTTCCGTCCGGCGAGGAGAGGTCCACCGCCTGGCGGGAACCGACGGCCGAGCGGCTCGGCACCATGAACACATCGTCGTACGTCAGGTCGTAGGGCGGCTTGACGTCATTGAGGAAACGCACGTGCTGACATCCCAGTCGTTCGGATCGGCCCCTAGGCATTTCAGCCAGGGGAAAAAGCACGTAGTTCATTGTCCCACGCCTGTACGAATACCAGCCCCGGGCTAATCATCCGAGGCTTGCGGCAGGGGGTTCGTCGGATCCTCCGAAAGCCGCTCCCAGGGCGACGAGGACCGTGAGGTGGGCGGGGCGCTGATCGACGGCCGTGGCGAAGACGTCCTGGGCGGTCCGCCACTCGCGCGGGCGCGTCCTGGCGTACTCCCCCCAGCCGGTGACGACGAGGGTGACCGGCCGGGGCAGATCGGTGAGGCAGTCGGCGAGGGCGTCCCAGTTCCGGCCGAACCAGTCGGGCAGGGCGAGGACGGCGGCGCACCGCTCCATGAGTCCGGCCTTGTCCGTGACGCCCGTCAGGTCGAGGACGACGGGATCGTCAATTCTCATCCGCGATCACCTCCCGGAAGCTCTCGTAGTGGTCGTCGGTCCAGTAGATCTCGCCGCCCCGCCCGGTGACGATCCGACACGCTCCGCGGTCGCTCTCACCGGGCGTCCGCACGGTGTACTCGCGGTAGTAGCCGCGCTGCTCGCGGGGCAGGATCCGCTCGAAGTTGGAGAAGACGGCGCCGTCCTTGGCGTACGGGTAGGGGCCGCCGCGCGCGATGAGGTCCAGCGTCCTCCGCGCCTCGGGCGGCAGGTCGGCGGCCCGCACGGTGGGCAGTCCGGAGGTCCCGGTGGGGGGGGGGGGGGCGGGCCGCCGGCGGCGAGCGGT
>NZ_JBHTSA010000042.1:42550-66185 GCF_042795405.1 Streptomyces sp. NPDC056480
GGGGCCGGCGGGGGGGGGGGGGGGGGGGGGGGGCCCGGGGGGGGGGGGGGGGGGGGGGCCGGGGGGGGGGCCCGCGCCCGGCCCGCCCCCCCGGTGGTGGTGGTGGTGCGGGCGGGGGCGACCGGTCCGGCACCGCCGCTCGACGAGGAGCACCCGGCCAGGAGGACACCGAGGACGAGCGCGACGAGTACGCGCAAGGGCCGGAGCGACATGTCCCGAACATACCGTTACGGGATGGCTCCGGCCCTCGATCGACTCGGCCGACGATGTCCTGCTCGGACGAGGTCGGCCCGGCCCCGGGTGTCCTCGTTCGGACGCGGCCGGCTCGGCCGCCGACGATGTCCTCGTTCGGACGCGGCCGGCTCGGCCGCCGACGATGTCCTCGTTCGGACGCGGCCGGCTCGGCCGCCGACGGTGTCCTCGTTCAGACGCCGTCCGGGTCCGTCCGGTCGAGCGCCGGGTGCGTCCCCGGGCTGGACTCGGTGAGCAGGTAGTCCGCCGCGGCGCGGTCGGTGACCAGGCTGGTGACGAGGCCGGAGCGGAGCACCGCGCCGATCGCCGCCGCCTTGCGCTGGCCGCCCGCGATGGCGACGACCTCGGGGATCCGGCGCAGCCGGTCCGCCTCGACGGTGATGCAGCGCTCGCCCAGGTCGCGGCCGACCCGGCGCCCCTCGGCGTCGAAGAGGTGCGCGGACATCTCGGCGGCGACGCCGAGCGAGGCGTAGTGGGCGCGCTCCTCGTCCGAGAGCATGTCGTGGACGGTCGAGATGCCCGGCTCCCACGAGCCGATGGAGACGCAGGCGACGGTCACCTTGTCGAAGTACTCGAAGGCCCGCGCGATGCCGGTCTGGCTGCGCAGCGCCGCCGCGGTCGCCGGGTCCGGCAGCAGCATCGGCGCGTAGATCGGGTGCGCCTCGCCGCCGGAGACCTGGGCGGCACGGCGGACGGCCTCGACGGAGCCGCGTTCGGCGGTCCCGGCGTCGTACACGCCGGTGAGCTGGACGACGGTGCACGGGGGCAGCCGGTCGAGCGCCGCCGCCATGTGGATGGTGGAGCGGCCCCAGGCGAGGCCCAGGACGTCGCCCTCGGTGACGAGTTCACCGAGCAGGTCGGCCGCGACCTCGCCGAGGTTCTCCGGGTCGGGCGACTCGTCCTCGCCCTCCGCCGGGGACTCGACGACGACGGCGTGGCGGAGCCCGTAGCGGGCACGGAGCGCGTCGGAGCGCTCGGCGTCCAGCTCGGCCGGTACGCGGATCTCGATGCGTACGAGATCGCGCTCCAGGGCGGTCTCCAGGACCCGGGCCACCTTGAAGCGGCTCACGCCGAACTCCTCGGCGATCTGGATCTTGGACTTGCCCTCGAGGTAGAAGCGACGGGCCATGGCCGCCGCCTGCACCAGCTCCGCGGGGCCCATCCGCAGGGCTGACCGTCCCGCCGACATACCCGCCACCGCGATCTCCTCACCTGTTCACGTACCGCTGTTCACGTACCGACGTTCATGTACCGCTGTTCGCGTACCGCTGTCGTTCACACTCTGGACTCGCCGTCCATCCTGTCAGATACGGCGGGCCTTGATCAGTCCTGTCGGCGGCCCGACGGACCGCGTTCATCAGCCGGAGGCTCAGTGGCCACACGCCCACGGGGCGACGGCCGTCACGGCCTCCGCGCGGGCCCGCAGCGAGGCGACGGCGGCGGCCGGGTCGGCCGCGCCGTAGACCGCGGAACCCGCCACGAAGACATCGGCTCCGGCCTCCGCGCACCGCTCGATCGTGGACTCGGCCACCCCGCCGTCGACCTGGAGCCACAGCTCCAGACCGTGCTTGGAGATCAGCTCACGGGTGCGGCGGATCTTGGGCAGCATGATGTCGAGGAAGGCCTGGCCGCCGAAGCCGGGCTCGACGGTCATGATCAGCAGCATGTCGAGCTCGGGGAGCAGGTCCTCGTAGGGCTCGATCGGCGTGGCCGGCTTGAGCGCCATCGAGGCACGCGCGCCCTTGGCACGGATCTCGCGCGCGAGCCGGACCGGCGCCGCGGCCGCCTCCACGTGGAAGGTCACCGAACCGGCACCGGCCTCGACGTACTGGGGCGCCCAGCGGTCGGGGTCCTCGATCATCAGATGGCAGTCGAGGGGGGTGTCGGTCGCGCGGGCGAGCGACTCCACGATCGGCACACCCAGGGTCAGGTTGGGCACGAAGTGGTTGTCCATCACATCGACGTGGAGCCAGTCGGCCCCGTCGACGGCCTTCGCCTCATCGGCGAGCCGGGCGAAGTCCGCGGACAGAATGCTGGGGTTGATCTGCGCCATGAGCCAAGCCTCCCACGTTCTTGGGTACTTCTTTGCCGCCGAGCGGTTTCGGAGGCGGTCCAGACCATTTTCGGTGCGAACCGACGAGCCGGGACCGGCGCAGACCGGGAGATTACGGTCAGGTGATCGAAGGGTCGGAGGACCCCGGGGTCACGCCGTGCGGCGGATGAGCGCCAGATACATGGCGTCCGTACCGTGCAGATGCGGCCAGAGCTGGAGGTCCGGGCCGTCGCCGAGCGCCGGTACGCCCGGCAGCAGCGGGCGGGCGTCGATCAGCTCGGCTCCGCCGACCTTCTTCAGGACGTCGTCGACGACCACCCGGGTCTCGGCGAGGTGCGGCGAGCAGGTCGCGTACCCCACGACCCCGCCGACGCGGACCGCGCCGAGCGCCTCCGTGAGCAGGGCGCGCTGGAGCGGCGCGAAGCCGTCCAGGTCCTCGGGGCGACGGCGCCAGCGGGCCTCGGGACGGCGGCGCAGGGCGCCGAGGCCCGAGCACGGCACGTCCATGAGGACCCGGTCGAAGGAGCCGGGGCGCCACGGCGGGCGGGTGCCGTCGGCGGCGATCACCTGGTACGGACCGGGGTTGCCGGCGAGGGCGCGCTCGACGAGGCGCGCGCGGTGCGGCTGCTTCTCGGAGGCGAGCAGGGCGGCGCCGCGCTCGGAGGCGAGGGCCGCGAGGAGCGCGGCCTTGCCGCCGGGGCCCGCACAGCCGTCGAGCCAGCGCGCGTCGGAGCCCTCCACGGGGGCGTTGGCCAGGGCGATCGCGACGAGCTGGCTGCCCTCGTCCTGGACGCCGGCCCGGCCGTCCTTGACCGCCTCGATGGCGCCGGGCTCGCCGCCCTCGGCCATCCGGACGGCGAACGGCGACCAGCGGCCCGGGAGGGTCTCGGTGGCCTCCGCGAGCTCCTCGGTGGTGGACCGGCCGGGACGGGCGACGAGGGTGACCTCGGGGCGCTCGTTGTCGGCCTCCAGGAGGTCCTCGATCCCGGCGCGGCCGCCGCCGAGGGAGTCCCAGAGCGCCGACACCACCCAGCGGGGGTGCGAGTGGACGACGGCCAGGTGGTCCTCGGGGTCCGCGTCGTACGGCGGGGCGACCTGCGCCACCCAGGCGTCGAGGTCCTGCTGCGAGATCTTCCGCAGCACGGCGTTCACGAACTTGGCCCGCCCGTCGCCGAGCACGACCCGCGCCAGCTCGACGCTGGCGGAGACGGCGGCGTGGGTGGGGATGCGGGTGCCGAGCAGCTGGTGGGCGCCGAGCGCGAGCACGTCGAGGACGGGAGGGTCGACCTCGCGCAGCGGCCGGTCGATGCAGGCGGCGATGATCGCGTCGTACGTGCCCTGGCGGCGCAGCGTCCCGTAGACCAGCTCGGTCGCGAGCGCGGCGTCCCGGCCGTCGAAGTTCCCGCCCTCACGGGCCTTCTTGAGCAGCGGCGGGAGCACCAGGTTCGCGTAGGCGTCCCGCTCGTCCACCGCCCTCAGCGCCTCGAAGGCGAGCATCCGGACGGGGTCCTTCTGGGGCCGCCGGTAGGGCTTGTGGGGACGGCGACGTGCCTGCTCGCTCAAAGGTGCTCCGCGTGACGAAATGACGAGGTCGAACCCCCCAAGCCTACGTCCGCCGCGCACCCACCGGCTCCCGGGCCCGTGAGGACCTCGCCCCGCCTCCGCGCCGGGGCCTCTGGAGCCCTTGGGCTCGCCCCGGCGCCCGGGCCCGCGCGGACCCTCGGCCCGCCCCGGCGCCCGGGCCCGTGGGGATCGTCGGCCCGCCCCGGCGCCCGGGCCCGTGGGGATCGTCGGCCCGACGCCGACGGTGCCCGGGCCGTGAGGACCTTCGCCTCCGACGGTGCCCGGGCCGTGAGGACCTTCGTCTCCGACGGTGCCCGGGCCGTGGGGACCTTCGCCACCCTCCCGATGGTGCCCGGGCCCGCGGCGGCCTCAGACCCCGAGGACCTCGCCCGGCGCGATGCGCACGCCGCGGGCCCAGTCGGCGGCCTTCATCGGCTTCTTGCCCTGGGGCTGCACCCAGAGGAGCTCCACGGCGTACGAGCCGGTGCCCGCGTACACGTTGTTCTTGCCCGCGGCGAGCTGCCCAGGCGCCAGGTCCGTGCGGTCCGGCAGCGGGGTGACCTGGATCAGCTTGAGGCGCTCGCCCCGGAAGACCGTCCAGGCACCGGGGGCCGGGGTGCAGCCGCGGACCACCCGGTCCACCCGCAGCGCGGGGGCGGCGAAGTCGACGTGGGCGTCCTCGACCTGGATCTTCGGGGCGAGGGTGATCCCCTCGACCGGCTGCGGGACGGCCTGGAGCGCGCCGTCCTCGATGCCGTCCATGGTGGCGGCGAGCAGCCCGGCACCCGCGAACGCGAGCCGGGTGAGCAGGTCGCCGCTGGTGTCGGTGGGCCGGATGTCCTCGGTGACGACGCCGTAGACCGGGCCGGAGTCCAGGCCCTCCTCGATCAGGAAGGTGGACGCGCCCGTCACCTGGTCGCCCGCCATCAGCGAGTGCTGCACGGGGGCCGCGCCCCGCCAGGCGGGCAGCAGCGAGAAGTGCAGGTTGACCCAGCCCCGGGCGGGGATGTCGAGGGCGACCTTGGGCAGCAGCGCGCCGTAGGCGACGACCGGGCAGCAGTCCGGGGCGATCTCCCGCAGCCGGGCGAGGAAGTCCTCGTCACGGGGCCTGGCCGGCTTCAGGACCTCGATCCCGGCCTCCTCCGCCCGCTGGGCCACCGGGCTGGCGACGAGCCGCCGGCCGCGCCCCGCGGGGGCGTCCGGCCGGGTGACGACGGCGGCCACCTCGTGCCGGCCGGAGGCGAGCAGGGTGTCCAGGGCGGGAACGGCGACCTCGGGGGTGCCTGCGAAGACGAGCTTCATGAGTGGCGACTGCCTGTCTCTCCGGGGGCTTTACGGGCAGCGCACCAGTCTAGGGCGCCTGCGGCTCCCGGGCGCCGGGACCCTGGTGCCCCTGACGGAGGGGGCGTACGGAGGGACGAGCGCCCCGCGCATATGCGTGTACGCCCCCGCAGCGTGACCCAACCCCGGGTGGCGCGTTGGTCAAGAGAGATTGACCGAATCGGGTCGCCGTTCCCCCCTGCGGCCCTTCCCCTTACATGCCGGTTCGAGAGGCTTTCACATGGCCGACCACGCAACCCACGACGCCCAGGCTCGGGCGAGTCTGCACCTGCTGGTGCGGGACATCGAGCGGGTCCGGCGGCAGGTGGACGCACTGCGCACGCTCACGGCCCAGCTGGGCAATGTCTACCGCCCTCGCCGCTCCGGCCCGTCCACGGGCTTCGTCGTCTACGGGCGTGCCCCCGCCCCCACCGTTCGTCTCGCCCAGGAGCTGCGGGACAGTGTCGAGACGCTGGTGACCGCCGCGGTCGACTTCGACCGCTCGCTCGGGTTCTCCTGGGACGCGGTGGGCTCCGCGCTCGGAGTCACCAAGCAGGCGGTCCACCGCCGTTACGGTGCCCGGCGCGCCCCCCAGCCGGGCGTCGGCATCGACCAGGAGCCGATCGTGGAGCCGAGCGCCACCCGCACGCTCCCCTCGGTGCCCGCCGCCCGCTCGATGCCCCCGCAGCCGACCTCGGGCAGCGCCTCCCTCCGCGAGGAGCCGCGGACGTCGGCCTTCCCCGGCCCCCGCAACGGCTGACCCGCGAACGCCGTACGGCCGTCCGTCCCCACCGGGGGCGGACGGCCGCCCCATGTGCCGCCCGCTCACGACCTGGCCGCAGAGACCGTCCCGGGCTCCGCCCGCCCGGCCTCCGCCCGCTCAAGGCCCAGCCGCAGCGGCCGTCCCGGCTTCCGCCCGCCCGCTCGCCGCCCGCGGCCCGTCAGCCGATGTCCGGCGGGTCCACCCGGATCCGTACCGGGTCCCCGCCGCCCCTCGTCATCCGGGCCGCCCTGGCCTGCTTGAGTGCGGTCGCCAGAGCCGCGCCGCTGCCCGGCGGGACGCGGACCAGGGCGCGCTCCCACTGCTCGCCCGGCGGCGGGTCGCCCGGCCTCCGCGGCCCCCCGGGGCGGACCACGGGCAGCGGCACCGGGCCGAGCACCTCGGCGTCGGCGGGCAGCCCCGCCGCCGCGAGCAGGCCTTCGACGGCCTCCGGCGGACCCGTGACCGCCGCCATCCGGGAGACCGGCGGAAAGCCCAGTTCGGCCCGTTCGGCCAGCTCGCGCTGGGCGTGTCCGACCGGGTCCCAGCGGACGAGCGCCTGGACGGGCCGGAGCGTCGGCTCGGCGACCACGACCACGGTGCCGCCTTCGGGCTGGCCCCGGACGAGCGAGGCCGCGTCGATCCAGCGGCGCAGGGCCTCCTCGCCCGCGCGCAGATCGGGCCGGCCGAGCATCGCCCAGCCGTCGAGGAGCAGCGCGGCGGCATAGCCGCCCTCGGCGACCGGCTCGGCGCCGGGGGTGCAGACGACGAGCGCGGGGCGCCCGGGCACGGTGTCCAGGATGTGGTCCCGCCCCGAGGTCCGCACCGGCACCGCGGGGAACGCCCGGCCGAGCTCCTCCGCCGTCCGGCGCGCGCCGACGACCTGGGCCCGCAGCCGGGTCGATCCGCACTCCACGCAGTGCCAGTCGGAGGCCCCGCGTCCGCACCAGCCGCAGTGCAGCTCCTGCTGCTCGGGGGCCTCCAGGGGACCGGCGCAGTGGCGGCAGCGGGCGGGCGTCCGGCACCGCTCGCAGGCGAGCCTCGGCACGTACCCCCGGCGGGGCACCTGGACCAGGACGGGTCCGGTCTTGAGCCCTTCGCGCACGGTCTGCCAGGCCAGCGACGGCAGCCGGGCGGCGCGCGCGGCCTCGTCACGGGCCAGTTCGCCGTCGCCCACGGTCCGGATCAGCGGGGCGGCCCTGCGGACCTGCTCGCGTGCGGCGAACAGCGGCTTGGCCCAGCCGGACTCCACGAGCTGGGCGGCCTCGACGGTGCAGCCGGTGCTGCCGAGGAGGAAGGCGCAGCGGTCGTGGGCGGCGCGGAGCAGCAGGACCTCGCGCGCGTGGGGCTGCGGGGCGTGCGGCTCGCTGTGGCTGCCGTCGCCGTCGTCCCAGATGACGACGAGCCCGAGGTCCCGGACCGGGGCGAACATCGCGGCCCGGGTGCCGACGACGGCCCGTACCGCGCCGCGCCGCACGGCGAGCCACTGCGCGTACCGCTTCTCGGGGCCCGCCTCGGCGGTGAGCAGGGCGTGCCGCCCCTCCCCCAGGACGGTGGTGAGCGCCGCGTCGACCCGCCCCGCCGCACGGCCGTCGGGTACGACGACGAGGGCGCCCCGGCCGGAGGCAAGGGCGGCGCCGACGGCGCGGGCGATCTCCTCGGCCCAGTGCGGTCCCGGAAGCGCGTTCCAGACGGCCCGGGGCGTCCCGCCGCGCGCGAGGGAGTCGAGGAACGCGGCCCCCCGCTCGTACCGCGTCCAGGTGCCCGGTTCCGGCGCGGCCGGCGGTGGCAGCGGCTCCGGCGAGGGGCGTCCCTCGGCGCGGGCGCTGCGCGGCGGCACGGCGAGCTGGAGGACGTCGGCGAGGCTTCCGGCGTACCGGTCGGCGACGGCACGGGCGAGTCCGAGCAGTTCGGGGCCGAGGACGGGTTCCGGGGAGACGACGTCGGCGAGTGCGGCCAGGGGGCCCGAGTAGTCGGAGGTGGCCCGGCGCTCGACGAGGAAGCCGTCGATGAGCCGTCCGCCCTCCCGGCGTCCGTTCTTGACCTGGTGCGCCCCCGCGCCGAACCGCACCCGCACCCGCACTCCCGGCCGGGCGGCCTCGTCCAGTTCCGCGGGGACCGCGTAGTCGAAGAACTGGTCGAGATGGAGCGAGCCCTTGTTCACGACGACCCGCGCGACGGGCAGCTCCTTGGCCAGCGCGGCCCCGCGCCAGGTCCGCGGCTTGGCGCGCGGGACCTTGGCCTGCCGCACCGTCTCCCGAATGAGCGCGAGCTGCTCGGGTTCAGCGGTCTCGCCGGGATTCTCTTTCTCGCTGCTCACAGCCCCATACCTACCAGACGCCACCGACAGCCGGGCATGCCGAAGCCCGGCACCCCGAGGGGTACCGGGCTTCGGTCGGGTGTGTCCGGGGACTACAGGCCGGCGGCCTGCTTCAGGGCGTCCACGCGGTCCGTGCGCTCCCAGGTGAAGTCCGGCAGCTCGCGGCCGAAGTGGCCGTAGGCGGCGGTCTGCGAGTAGATCGGGCGGAGCAGGTCGAGGTCGCGGATGATCGCGGCCGGGCGGAGGTCGAAGACCTCGGCGATGGCGTTCTCGATCTTCTCGTTGTCGACGGTGTTGGTGCCGAAGGTCTCGACGAAGAGACCGACGGGCTCGGCCTTGCCGATCGCGTAGGCGACCTGGACCTCGCAGCGCGCGGCGAGGCCGGCGGCGACGACGTTCTTGGCGACCCAGCGCATGGCGTAGGCGGCCGAGCGGTCGACCTTGGACGGGTCCTTGCCGGAGAAGGCGCCGCCACCGTGGCGGGCCATGCCGCCGTAGGTGTCGATGATGATCTTGCGGCCGGTGAGCCCGGCGTCGCCCATCGGGCCGCCGATCTCGAAACGGCCGGTCGGGTTCACCAGGAGGCGGTAGCCGTCGGTGTCGAGCTTGATGCCGTCCTCGACGAGCTGCTTGAGCACGTGCTCGACGACGAACTCGCGGATGTCGGGCGCGAGCAGCGACTCCAGGTCGATGTCGGACGCGTGCTGCGAGGAGACGACGACCGTGTCGAGGCGGACGGCCTTGTCGCCGTCGTACTCGATGGTGACCTGGGTCTTGCCGTCGGGGCGCAGGTACGGGATGGTGCCGTTCTTGCGGACCTCGGTCAGCCGGCGGGACAGCCGGTGCGCGATGTGGATCGGCAGCGGCATCAGCTCGGGGGTCTCGTCCGACGCGTAGCCGAACATCAGGCCCTGGTCGCCGGCGCCCTGCTTGTCCAGCTCGTCCTCATCGCCCTCGACCCGCTGCTCGTACGCGGTGTCCACGCCCTGGGCGATGTCCGGGGACTGAGACCCGATGGACACCGACACGCCGCAGGAGGCGCCATCGAAGCCCTTCTTCGAGGAGTCGTAACCGATCTCGAGGATCTTGTTCCGGACGAGGGTCGGGATGTCCGCCCACGCCTTGGTGGTCACCTCACCGGCGACGTGCACGAGGCCGGTGGTGATCAGCGTCTCGACGGCGACGCGCGAGGTGGGGTCCTCTCGCAGCAGTGCGTCGAGGATGGTGTCGCTGATCTGGTCAGCGATCTTGTCGGGGTGTCCCTCGGTGACGGACTCCGAGGTGAACAGACGACGGGACACAACGCTCCCTGGGGTTGCAGCGGCTGCTGGCTCTTCTCTGTCGGACCGGCAGGGGGCTGCGCCCCAAGACGTTCCGTGCACAGTCTATCGGTCGTGGTCGCGGGATGGACCAGGTGTCTCGCCTGGCGAATGCCCTGAGCGGGTGAATCCGGCCGCTTCGCGGCGGGAGAACGCCCTGATGGGGCGTACATCACACGCGCCCCGCTGGATTCGCGGTCCTCGCGGGGCCGGATGCGTCAGGTCGTGGTGCGCAGCCGCGGCAGGACCAGGTCCCAGACCGTCTCGGCGAGCGCCTCCTTCGGACCGTACGGTACGGGGGTCTCGGCGCCGTCCGAGGCGAGCACGACCGCCTCGTTCTCCTCGGAGCCGAAGGTCTTGCGCTCCCCCACCTCGTTCACGACGAGGAGGTCGCAGCCCTTGCGGCGGAGCTTCTCGCGGCCGTTGTCGAGGACGTCGTCGGTCTCGGCGGCGAAGCCGACGACCACCTGCCCCGGCAGGGCGCGGTCGGCGGAGATCTCGGCCAGGATGTCGGGGTTGCGGACGAGCTCGACGGTGGGCGCACCGCCGTCGTCCTTCTTCTTGATCTTCCCGGTGGCGTAGACGGCCGGACGGAAGTCGGCCACGGCGGCCGCCATGACCACGGCGTCGGCGTCGGCGACGGCCTTGAGCACGGCCTCGCGGAGCTGGAGGGCGGTGCCGACGTGGACGACGTCGACCCCGGCCGGGTCGGGGATGCCGGTGTTGGCCTCGACGAGGGTGACCCGGGCTCCCCGGGCGGCGGCGGCCCGCGCGAGCGCGTATCCCTGCTTCCCGGAGGAGCGGTTGCCCAGGTAGCGGACGGGGTCGAGGGGCTCCCGGGTGCCGCCGGCGCTGACCACGACGTGCCGTCCCGCGAGGTCGGGGGCTGCGGTGCCGCGGGCAAGGATCCTCCGGCAGATCTCGAAGATCTCCGCCGGGTCGGGCAGCCGTCCCTTGCCGGTGTCGACGCCGGTGAGGCGGCCGACGGCCGGCTCGATGACCACGGCGCCGCGGCGGCGCAGGGTCGCCACGTTCTCCTGGGTCGCCGGGTGCTCCCACATCTCGGTGTGCATGGCGGGGGCGAAGACGACGGGACAGCGCGCGGTGAGCAGCGTGTTGGTGAGCAGGTCGTCCGCGAGGCCGTGGGCGGCCTTGGCGAGCATGTCGGCGGTGGCGGGGGCGACGACGACGAGGTCGGCGGCCTGGCCGATGCGGACGTGCGGCACCTCGTGGACGCTCTCCCACACCTCGGTCGAGACGGGGTGGCCGGAGAGCGCGGACCAGGTGGCGGCACCGACGAAGTGGAGGGCGGAGTCGGTGGGGACGACGCGGACGTCGTGGCCGGACTCGGTGAGCCGCCTGAGCAGCTCGCAGGCCTTGTAGGCGGCGATGCCGCCGCTCACGCCCAGAACGACCTTCGGCTTGGTCACCACTGCCACTCCCCGCACTCGGATGCCTACGACTCCATGAGACACCACAGGCCCGGCGGATGTTCCGCCGGGCCTGTGGTGAATGAACGTGACGTGCTTACGTGGCCGGGCCCTCGATGGCCTCGGACGTCAGCAGACCCGCGTTGATCTCGCGCAGGGCGATCGAGAGCGGCTTCTCGTGGACGTGGGTGTCGACCAGCGGACCCACGTACTCCAGCAGGCCCTCGCCGAGCTGGGAGTAGTACGCATTGATCTGACGCGCGCGCTTGGCCGCGTAGATCACGAGGCTGTACTTCGAGTCCGTGGCCTCGAGCAGCTCGTCGATCGGCGGGTTGATGATGCCCTCGGGCGCGGTGATGGAAGAGGACACGCTCTACCTTCCGAAGATGGAAAAAAGGATCGGACAGCCGTTGGGTGTCCGGGGGAACAAGTGGATCATTCCCCAGAAGTCAACAGCATCAACGTTAGCAGCTCACGCGCAACGTCCTCGACGGAGGTGTTGACGAGCGTGGTGTCGAACTCCGACTCGGCGGCCAGTTCGACCTTCGCGGCGGCGAGACGGCGCTCGATGACCTCGGGCGACTCGGTGCCGCGGCCGGTGAGGCGGCGGACCAGTTCCTCCCAGCTCGGCGGGGCCAGGAAGACCAGCTGGGACTCGGGCATCGAGTCCTTCACCTGGCGGGCGCCCTGGAGGTCGATCTCCAGGAGCACGGGCTCGCCGGCGTCGAGGCGGTCGAGGACCGCGCGGCGCGGGGTGCCGTACCGGTTGCCCGCGAACTCGGCCCATTCGAGGAGCTCACCGTTGGCGATCAGCTTGTCGAACTCGTCGTCCGTCACGAAGAAGTAGTGGACGCCGTGCTTCTCGCCGGGGCGGGGCTTCCGTGTCGTCGCCGACACCGAGAGCCAGACCTCGGGGTGGACCTTGCGCATATGAGCGACGACCGTGCTCTTGCCGACCCCTGAGGGGCCGGAGAGCACGGTCAGCCGCGGACGTACCTCTGCTGCCATGCAGCGATTATTCCAGCTTCACCGGTGTGCCCGGGACGCGTGTCCCGGATCGGTGGCCGGACCGGTCGCCGGATCAGGCGCCGGTGCTGCCGAACTCGCGCTCCAGGGAGGCGATCTGGTTGGAACCGAGACCGCGCACCCGGCGGCTCTCGGAGATGCCGAGCCGCTCCATGATCTGCTTGGCGCGGACCTTGCCCACGCCGGGCAGGGACTCGAGCAGCGCGGAGACCTTCATCTTGCCGATGACGTCGTTCTCCTGGCCGGTCTTGATGACCTCGTGGAGGGAGGCGCCGGAGTGCTTGAGTCGATTCTTGACCTCGGCCCGCTCCCGGCGAGCCGCGGCGGCCTTTTCGAGCGCGGCTGCGCGCTGTTCAGGGGTAAGGGGCGGAAGAGCCACGCCTACGTCACCTCGGATGTCGATCTGTCGGATACGGACCGGTGAGGAACCTCGCGCCCCACACCAGTGGAGCAACGCTCAACGGAGTGGTCGTTGAACGCCTGCTCTGCCCCGGAGACTAGCGGCCGAGGCCGCTCCAGTCAGCGAGAACGAAGGAAAAGTCCTGGTCAGCATCGACCGACCGGGACTTTTCCGGCAAAACGACCCGGTTTTGAGCCAAGATTTCGTCAAGTAGTGAGACGGCCCGGCGGGACGGGTCGTCCCACCGGGCCGTAACAGTGCCGAAATCCGGGTCGATCCGCTCCGACCTGCGGAGAGACCGTGAAGCTCGTTACGCGCCGACGGCCGCGCGGATCTCGTCCGCGTACCGGTGCGCCGAGTCCCGCAGGGCGGCCGCGTCCGGTCCGTGCCGCAGGACCCCGCGGCTGACGTTCGGGACGACGTTGCCGACGGCCGCGCCGAAGACGGCGGGAAGGTCCGCCGGGGTCGCGCCCTGGGCGCCGATGCCGGGGGCGAGGAGCGGCCCGTTGATGTCCAGGTCGAACGAGGACAGGTCGCCGAGGGTCGCGCCGACGACCGCGCCGAAGGAGCCCATCGGGGTCTCCCCCGCGTTCTCCGCGGCGAGGTGGCCCAGCATGGTGGCACCGATCGTGCGGCCGTCCTCACGGACGGCCCGCTGGACCTCGGCGCCCTCCGGGTTCGACGTCAGGGCCAGGACGAAGAGACCGGCGCCGGACTCGCGCGCCAGGTCGACGGCCGGCTTCAGGGAGCCGTAGCCGAGGTACGGGGAGACCGTGAGCGCGTCGGAGAAGAGCGGGGAGTCCTTGCGCAGGTAGGTCTCGGCGTACGCGGCCATGGTCGAGCCGATGTCGCCGCGCTTGGCGTCCATCACGACCAGGCCGCCCGCCGCGCGCAGATCGGCCGTGGCACGCTCCAGGACGGCGATGCCGCGCGAGCCGAAGCGCTCGAAGAAGGCGGACTGCGGCTTGAACACGGCCACGGTGTCCGCGAGCGCCTCGACGACGGTGAAGGTGAACCGCTCGAGACCGGCGATGTCGTCGGTCAGGCCCCAGGAGTCGAGCAGGGCGGCGTGCGGGTCGATGCCGACGCAGAGCGGGCCGCGCTCGTCCATGGCGGAGCGCAGACGGGTTCCGAAGGAGAGAGTCACTTGGCGGCGGCCTTTCGGTTGTCGGCGCCGACGGCCTCGGCGAGGGTGGCGTACGGGGAGGCCGCGAGGCGCGCGGCGAGGCCCTTGTGGATCGCGCGGGCGTAGAACGGGCCCTCGTAGATGAAGGCGCTGTAGCCCTGGATCAGGGTGGCGCCGGCCAGGATGCGCTGCCAGGCGTCCTCGGCGTTCTCGATGCCTCCCACGCCCACGAGGACCAGCCGGTCGCCCACGCGCGCGTGGAGGCGCCTGAGGACCGCGAGGGAGCGCTCCTTGACGGGCGCGCCGGACAGCCCGCCGGTCTCCTTGATGAGCGTGGGGTCGGACTTCAGGCCGAGGCCCTCGCGCGCGATGGTGGTGTTGGTGGCGATGATGCCGTCGAGACCGAGTTCGAGGGCGAGGTCGGCGACCGCGTCGACGTCCTCGTCGGCCAGATCGGGGGCGATCTTGACCAGGAGCGGGACCCGGCGGTCGGTGACCGTGCGGTCGGCGGCCTCCCTTACGGCCGTGAGGAGCGGCCGCAGGGACTCGGTGGCCTGGAGGTTGCGCAGGCCCGGGGTGTTCGGCGAGGAGACGTTCACGACGAGGTAGTCGGCGTGCGCGGCGAGGCGCTCGGTGGACTTCACGTAGTCGGCGGCGGCCTCGGCCTCGGGGACGACCTTCGTCTTGCCGATGTTGACGCCGACGACGGTCCTGAAGACCGGTACGCGCGCGTGGAGGCGTGCGGCGACGGCGGCGGAGCCCTCGTTGTTGAAGCCCATGCGGTTGATGAGCGCGCGGTCCGGGACCAGCCGGAAGAGGCGCTTCTTCGGGTTGCCCGGCTGGGCCTCGCCGGTGACGGTGCCGATCTCGACGTGGTCGAAGCCGAGCATCGACATGCCGTCGATGGCGACGGCGTTCTTGTCGAAGCCGGCGGCGAGCCCGAAGGGGCCGTGCATCCGCAGGCCGAGGGCCTCGGTGCGCAGCTCCTTGTGGCGGGGCGCGAGGACGGCGGCGAGGAAGGTCCGCAGGACGGGGACGCGGGCGGCCAGGCGGATCCAGCGGAAGGCCAGGTAGTGGGCCTTCTCGGGGTCCATGCGCTTGAAGACGAGGTCGAAGAAGAACTTGTACATGTGGGTGTCCTCAGCACGAGGGGGACACCGTTTCCGGTGTCCCCCTCGTGGGTTGCTAGTCGCGGGCCGCGGTCAGGTGTTCCGCGTGTTCCTGGAGCGAGCGGACCCCGACGTCGCCCCGGTTGAGCGCGTCGATGCCCTGGACGGCCGCGGCGAGCGCCTGGACCGTGGTGAGGCACGGGACGCTGCGCGCCACCGCGGCCGTACGGATCTCGTAGCCGTCGAGGCGGCCACCGGTGCCGTACGGGGTGTTGACGATCAGGTCGACCTGGCCGTCGTGGATGAGCTGGACGATCGTCTTCTCGCCGTTCGGGCCCTCGCCCTCGCTCAGCTTGCGCACGATCGTGGCGTTGATGCCGTTGCGCTTGAGGACCTCGGCGGTGCCGGAGGTGGCCAGCAGCTCGAAGCCGTGGGCGACCAGCTCGCGCGCCGGGAAGATCATCGAGCGCTTGTCGCGGTTGGCGACGGAGATGAACGCGCGGCCCTTGGTGGGCAGCGGTCCGTAGGCGCCGGCCTGCGACTTGGCGTACGCCGTGCCGAAGACCGCGTCGATGCCCATGACCTCGCCGGTGGAGCGCATCTCCGGGCCGAGGACCGTGTCGACGCCGCGGCCGTGCACGTCGCGGAAGCGCGACCACGGCATCACGGCCTCCTTGACGGAGATCGGCGCGTCGAGCGGCAGGGTGCCGCCGTCGCCGGTCTTCGGCAGCAGGCCCTCGGCGCGCAGCTCGGCGACGGTGGCGCCGAGCGAGATGCGGGCGGCGGCCTTCGCCAGCGGGACGGCGGTCGCCTTGGAGGTGAAGGGGACGGTCCGGGAGGCCCGCGGGTTCGCCTCGAGGACGTAGAGGATGTCGCCGGCCATGGCGAACTGGATGTTGATCAGGCCGCGCACGCCGACGCCCTTGGCGATGGCCTCGGTGGAGGCGCGCAGGCGCTTGATGTCGAAGCCGCCGAGGGTGATCGGGGGCAGGGCGCAGGCCGAGTCGCCGGAGTGGATGCCGGCTTCCTCGATGTGCTCCATGACGCCGCCGAGGTAGAGCTCGTGGCCGTCGTAGAGGGCGTCGACGTCGATCTCGATGGCGTCGTCGAGGAAGCGGTCGACCAGGACCGGCCGGGTGGGGCTGATCTCGGTGGACTCCGCGATGTACGACTCCAGGCGGGTCTCGTCGTAGACGATCTCCATGCCGCGGCCGCCGAGCACGTACGAGGGGCGTACGAGGACGGGGTAGCCGATCTCGTCGGCGATGGCCTTGGCGCCGGCGAAGGTGGTCGCGGTGCCGTGCTTGGGGGCCGGGAGGCCCGCGTCCGCGAGCACCTGGCCGAAGGCGCCGCGGTCCTCGGCGGCGTGGATGGCCTCCGGGGAGGTGCCGACGACCGGCACGCCGTTGTCCTTGAGGGCCTGCGAGAGGCCCAGCGGGGTCTGGCCGCCGAGCTGGACGACGACACCGGCGACGGGGCCGGCGAGGGTCTCCGCGTGGACGATCTCCAGCACGTCCTCGAGCGTCAGCGGCTCGAAGTACAGACGGTCGGAGGTGTCGTAGTCCGTGGAGACGGTCTCCGGGTTGCAGTTGACCATCACGGTCTCGTAGCCGGCGTCGCTCAGGGCGAAGGAGGCGTGGACGCAGGAGTAGTCGAACTCGATGCCCTGGCCGATGCGGTTCGGGCCGGAGCCCAGGATGATCACCGCGGGCTTGGTGCGGGGCGCGACCTCGGTCTCCTCGTCGTACGAGGAGTAGAAGTACGGGGTCTTGGCGGCGAACTCGGCGGCGCAGGTGTCGACCGTCTTGTAGACCGGGCGGACGCCGAGGGCGTGCCGGACCTCGCGGACGACGTCCTCGCGCAGACCGCGGATCTCGGCGATCTGGGCGTCGGAGAAGCCGTGGCGCTTGGCCTCGGCGAGGATCTCGGGCTCGAGCTTCTCGGCGGCGGCCAGCTCGTCGGCGATCTCCTTGATCAGGAAGAGCTGGTCGACGAACCACGGGTCGATCCTCGTGGAGTCGAAGACCTCCTCCGGGGTGGCCCCGGCGCGGATGGCCTGCATGACGGTGTTGATCCGGCCGTCGGTCGGGCGGACCGCCTCGCGGAGCAGCTCGGCCTTGTCGCCGGGCTCGCCGACGAAGGTGAACTGCGAGCCCTTCTTCTCCAGGGAGCGCAGGGCCTTCTGGAGGGCCTCGGTGAAGTTGCGGCCGATCGCCATGGCCTCGCCGACCGACTTCATGGTCGTGGTCAGCGTGGAGTCGGCGGAGGGGAACTTCTCGAAGGCGAAGCGCGGGGCCTTGACGACGACGTAGTCGAGCGTGGGCTCGAAGGACGCCGGGGTCTTCTCCGTGATGTCGTTCGGGATCTCGTCCAGCGTGTAGCCGACGGCGAGACGGGCCGCGATCTTGGCGATCGGGAAGCCGGTCGCCTTGGAGGCGAGCGCCGAGGAGCGGGAGACGCGCGGGTTCATCTCGATGACGATGATCCGGCCGTCGACCGGGTCGATCGCGAACTGGATGTTGCAGCCGCCGGTGTCGACGCCGACCTCGCGGATGATCGCGATGCCGATGTCGCGCAGCCGCTGGTACTCGCGGTCGGTGAGGGTCATCGCGGGGGCGACGGTGATCGAGTCACCGGTGTGGACGCCCATCGGGTCGAAGTTCTCGATGGAGCAGACGACCACGACGTTGTCGTTCTTGTCGCGCATCAGCTCCAGCTCGTACTCCTTCCAGCCGAGGATGGACTCCTCGAGGAGCACCTCGGTGGTCGGGGAGAGCGTGAGGCCCTGGCCGGCGATGCGGCGCAGCTCGTCCTCGTCGTGCGCGAAGCCGGAGCCGGCGCCGCCCATGGTGAAGGAGGGGCGGACGACGACGGGGTAGCCGCCGAGGGTGTCGACGCCCTTGATGACGTCGTCCATCGAGTGGCAGATGACCGAGCGGGCGGACTCGCCGTAGCCGATCTTGGCCTTGACGGCCTCGACGACGCCCTTGAAGAGGTCGCGGTCCTCGCCCTTGTTGATGGCCTCGACGTTGGCGCCGATGAGCTCGACGCCGTACTTCTCCAGGACGCCCTGCTCGTGCATGGAGATCGCGGTGTTGAGCGCGGTCTGGCCGCCGAGGGTGGGCAGGAGGGCGTCGGGGCGCTCCTTGGCGATGATCTTCTCGACGAACTCGGGGGTGATCGGCTCGACGTACGTGGCGTCGGCGATCTCCGGGTCGGTCATGATCGTGGCCGGGTTGGAGTTGACCAGGATCACCCGCAGGCCCTCGGCCTTGAGGATGCGGCAGGCCTGGGTGCCGGAGTAGTCGAACTCGGCGGCCTGGCCGATGACGATCGGGCCGGAGCCGATGACCAGGACGGACTGGATATCGGTGCGCTTAGGCACGCTCGGCCTCCATCAGGGATACGAAAAGGTCGAAGAGGTACGCGGCGTCGTGCGGACCCGCGGCCGCCTCGGGGTGGTACTGGACGGAGAAGGCCGGCTGGTCGAGCAGCTGGAGGCCTTCCACGACGTTGTCGTTCAGGCAGACGTGCGAGACCTCGGCACGCCCGAAGGGGGTCTCGGAGACCGTGTCGAGGGGCGCGTCGACGGCGAAGCCGTGGTTGTGCGCGGTGATCTCGACCTTGCCGGTCGTACGGTCCTGGACCGGCTGGTTGATGCCCCGGTGGCCGTACTTCAGCTTGTAGGTGCCGAAGCCGAGCGCGCGGCCGAGGATCTGGTTGCCGAAGCAGATGCCGAAGAGCGGCGTCCTGCGCTCCAGGACGGCCCGCATGACGGCGACGGGACCGTCGGCGGTGGCCGGGTCGCCGGGACCGTTGGAGAAGAAGACGCCGTCCGGGTTCACCGCGTAGATGTCCTCGGCGGTGGCGGTGGCGGGCAGCACGTGGACCTCGATGCCGCGCTCGGCCATCCGGTGCGGGGTCATGCCCTTGATGCCGAGGTCGACGGCGGCGACGGTGAACTTCTTCGTGCCGATCGCGGGGACGACGTACGTCTCCTTGGTGGCGACCTCGGCGGAGAGGTTCGCGCCCTTCATCTGGGGCTGCTCCTGCACCCGGGCGAGGAGGGCCTCGTCGCGGATGCCGGACCAGGCGTCGCCGGAGAAGATGCCGACGCGCATGGCGCCGCGCTCGCGCAGGTGGCGGGTGAGGGCGCGGGTGTCGATGCCGGAGATGCCGACGACGCCCTGGCTCTGCAGCTCCTCGTCCAGTGAGCGCTGGGCGCGCCAGTTGGAGGAGACGCGGGCGGGGTCGCGGACGACGTAGCCGGAGACCCAGATCCTCGAGGACTCGGGGTCCTCGTCGTTGACGCCCGTGTTGCCCACGTGCGGGGCGGTCATGACGACGACCTGGCGGTGGTACGACGGGTCGGTGAGGGTCTCCTGGTAGCCGGACATCCCGGTGGAGAACACGGCCTCGCCGAAGGTCTCCCCCACGGCCCCGTAGGCGCGGCCGCGGAAGATGCGGCCGTCCTCCAGGACGAGTACGGCGGGAACCTTGCTGGTTCCCCGGGTGGAGGTCGTCATCGTGCGATGCCTTCCGTCGTGGTGGTCATGGAGTTGATGGCCTCGACCCAGGCGGTGTGCTCGGCCGCCCGGTCGGACCGGAAACCGGAGTCGAGCAGCGTGTCGCCGTGCGTCCAGGTGACGATCAGCAGGCCGCCCTCGGCGAGGACCTTGCCCGCGATGCCCTTGTCGAGGCGGGCCTCGCGCAGGGCCTCGGCCGGGACGAAGAAGTCGTTCGCCCCGGGGCGTACGACCGTGAGCCCGGCGTCGGTGAGCGTGAGCTCGACGCGGCTGCGGGTGCCGAGGCCGTGGGCCACGATCCGGTCGAGCCACTGCCCGGCGGTCGTGGAGCCGTGGTAGCGCCCGCTGAGGGTCAGTTTCGCCGGACCGGCCGCCTCGGGCGCGGTGGGGAGCTCGGGGAGGTCCGACTGGAGGCTGCCGCGCCACTTCCAGCCCTGGCGCATCAGCCAGTACACGAAGGCGATGAAGAGCAGCAGTCCGGCGACCCAGCCGAGCCGTCCGGCCCAGTCGGTCACCTCCGCCGACTTCTGATCGGCAGCCTCTGCGGCGATTGCGATGAGTGGTGTCACGCCAGCTTCCCGTCCACGACCGTTGCCCGGCCCCGCAGGAAGGTGTGGGTGACGCGTCCCGGCAGCTCACGGCCCTCGTAGGGGGTGTTTCGGCTGCGGGAGGCGAAGTCCGCGGGGTCCACGACACCACGGTAAGCCGGATCGACCAGCGTCAGGTTCGCGGGCTCACCAGCCGAGACGGGTCGTCCGTGGCCCGTGGCCCGTCCGATGCGGGCGGGGGCGAAGGACATCCGGTCGGCGACGCCGGCCCAGTCGAGGAGTCCGGTCTCGACCATCGTCTGCTGGACGACGGAGAGCGCGGTCTCCAGGCCGACCATGCCCATGGCGGCCGCGGCCCACTCGCAGTCCTTGTCCTCGTGGGGGTGCGGGGCGTGGTCGGTGGCGACGATGTCGATCGTGCCGTCGGCCAGCGCCTCGCGGAGCGCGAGGACGTCCTTCTCGGTGCGCAGCGGCGGGTTGACCTTGTAGACCGGGTTGTAGCTCCGGACCATCTCGTCGGTGAGGAGGAGGTGGTGCGGGGTGACCTCGGCGGTGACGTCGATGCCGCGGGACTTGGCCCAGCGGACGATCTCGACGGAGCCGGCGGTGGAGAGGTGGCAGATGTGGACGCGGGAGCCGACGTGCTCGGCGAGGAGGACGTCGCGGGCGATGATCGACTCCTCGGCGACGGCGGGCCAGCCGCCGAGACCGAGCTCGGCCGAGACGATGCCCTCGTTCATCTGGGCGCCCTCGGTGAGGCGGGGCTCCTGGGCGTGCTGGGCGACGACGCCGTCGAAGGCCTTCACGTACTCCAGGGCGCGGCGCATGATCACGGCGTCGTCGACGCACTTGCCGTCGTCGGAGAAGACGGTGACGCCGGCGGCGGAGTCGTGCATGGCGCCGAGTTCGGCGAGCTTCTTGCCCTCGAGGCCGACGGTGACGGCGCCGATGGGCTGCACGTCGCAGTAGCCGGACTCCTTGCCGAGCCGGTAGACCTGCTCGACGACGCCGGCGGTGTCGGCGACCGGGTGGGTGTTGGCCATGGCGAAGACGGCCGTGAAGCCGCCGGAGGCGGCGGCGCGGGTGCCGGTGAGGACGGTCTCGGAGTCCTCGCGGCCGGGCTCGCGCAGGTGGGTGTGGAGGTCGACGAGGCCGGGCAGCAGGATCCGGCCGTCGGCCTCGATCACGGTGGCGCCCTCGGCGGACAGGCCCGTGCCGACCTCGGCGATGGTCTCGCCGTCGATCAGCACGTCCTGGACGGCGCCGCCCAGCACCTGCGCACCGCGGATCAGAGTCTTGCTCATGGTTACTTGTTCTCCAGATCGGTGGTGTGCGCGGAGCGCTCGTCGGAAGGGTGGTGGTGGGCGACGGGAGGGCGGGTGTGGGTGACGGCGGAGTCGTTGCCGCCCAGAAGCAGGTAGAGGACCGCCATCCGGACGGAGACTCCGTTGGCGACCTGCTCGACGACCGTGCAGCGGTCGGAGTCGGCGACCTCGGCGGTGATCTCCATGCCGCGGACCATGGGGCCGGGGTGCATGACGATGGCGTGCTCGGGCATCTTCGCCATCCGCTCGCCGTCGAGTCCGTACCGGCGCGAGTACTCGCGCTCGGTGGGGAAGAAGGCGGCGTTCATCCGCTCGCGCTGCACACGCAGCATCATGACGGCGTCGGACTTCGGCAGCACGCGGTCGAGGTCGTACGAGATCTCGCAGGGCCAGGTCTCGACGCCGACGGGGACCAGGGTGGGCGGGGCCACCAGGGTGACCTCGGCGCCGAGGGTGTGCAGCAGGTCGACGTTGGAGCGGGCGACCCGGCTGTGCAGGACGTCGCCGACGAGCGTGATCCGCTTGCCTTCGAGGTCGCGGCCGAGCCCGGTGTCGCGGCCGACCAGGCGGCGGCGCATGGTGAAGGCGTCCAGGAGGGCCTGGGTGGGGTGCTGGTGGGTGCCGTCGCCCGCGTTGATGACGGGGGCGTCGATCCAGCCGGAGGTGGCGAGCCGGTACGGGGCTCCGGAGGCGCCGTGGCGGATGACGACCGCGTCGACGCCCATGGCCTCCAGGGTCTGCGCGGTGTCCTTGAGGGACTCGCCCTTGGAGACGCTGGAGCCCTTGGCCGCGAAGTTGATGACGTCGGCGGAGAGGCGCTTCTCGGCGGCCTCGAAGGAGATCCGGGTCCGGGTGGAGTCCTCGAAGAACAGGTTGCAGACGGTCCGGCCGCGCAGGGTCGGCAGCTTCCGGATGGGCCGGTCGGCCACCCGGGCCATCTCCTCGGCGGTGTCGAGGATCAGGACGGCGTCGTCGCGGGTGAGGTCGGCGGCCGAGATGAGGTGACGCATCATCGGTGTGTCTCTCCGTGGTGGGGAGGTGTGAGGGCATGCGGGGGCGCAGGGGGGTGCCCCGGCCCCGCGGGGGAAAGGCCGGTCCGGCTAGGCGGTGGGCCGGGCGCCGAGCAGGACGGTGTCGCGACCGTCCTCCTCGGCGAGCTGGACCTTGACCGTCTCCCGCAGCGACGTGGGGAGGTTCTTGCCGACGTAGTCGGCGCGGATCGGAAGCTCGCGGTGGCCGCGGTCGACGAGGACGGCGAGCTGGACCGCGCGGGGGCGGCCGATGTCGCCGAGGGCGTCGAGGGCGGCGCGGATGGTGCGGCCGGAGAAGAGCACGTCGTCGACGAGGACGACCAGGCGGCCGTCGACGCCGTCACCGGGGATCTCGGTGCGGCCGAGGGCGCGGGCCGGCTTCATCCGCAGGTCGTCCCGGTACATGGTGATGTCCAGGGATCCGACGGGGATCTTGGTGCCGGTGATCGATTCGAGCTTCTCGGCGAGCCGGCGGGCGAGGAACACACCGCGGGTGGGAATGCCGAGGAGAACCACGTCGTCCGCGCCCTTGGCGCGCTCGACGATCTCGTGTGCGATGCGGGTCAGGACCCGCGCGATGTCCGGGGCCTCGAGAACGGGCCGCGCGTCGTCGCCGTACTTCTGCTGGGTGTCCATGAAGAAACGGACCTCCTTCTCCGCCTCACGGGACGGCTCTTAAAGGACGTCGGATTTGCGACGTCAACGATACCAGGGGCGGATGGAGGTCTCCCTCGCACCCCTGTCGCCACTCCGGGCACCGTCCCCCGGGAGGGGGCGGTACGGACCATTCGGCTTGACGGGAAAGAGTAACGCTGCGTAACCTCACAGTGAGTTACCAGCCGCGCGGCGCAGCCGCATGTCGTCACAGCGTCCGGGAGCGTTATGTCCAGCGAATACGCAAAGCAGCTCGGGGCCAAACTCCGTGCCATCCGCACCCAGCAGGGTCTCTCGCTCCACGGGGTGGAGGAGAAGTCCCAGGGCCGCTGGAAGGCGGTCGTGGTCGGTTCGTACGAGCGCGGGGACCGCGCGGTGACCGTGCAGCGTCTTGCCGAGCTGGCCGACTTCTACGGGGTGCCGGTGCAGGAGCTCCTGCCGGGCACCACGCCGGGCGGGGCCGCCGAGCCGCCGCCGAAGCTCGTGCTCGACCTGGAGCGCCTCGCGCACGTCCCGCAGGAGAAGGCGGGCCCGCTCCAGCGCTACGCGGCGACGATCCAGTCGCAGCGCGGCGACTACAACGGCAAGGTGCTGTCGATCCGTCAGGACGACCTGCGCACCCTCGCCGTGATCTACGACCAGTCCCCCTCGGTCCTCACCGAGCAGCTCATCAGCTGGGGCGTCCTCGACGCGGACGCGCGCCGCGGCGGTTCTGGCACAGCTCCATGATCGCGCCGATGAACTCGCTCGGCGCCAGGATGGTGCCCCGGACGACCGGCTCGTGCACCTGGTCGATCTTGCCGGTCGGGAACTCGCTGGGGTTGGTGACGATGTGCTCGGCACCGTCCTCCATGTCCACGCGGTAAACCACGT